>CANHLD010000114.1 GCA_947461325.1 Comamonadaceae bacterium | reverse complement strand
CTCAATCTGCGAGGCCATGCTGTCAGGCACAGTGATAGTGAAGCGTTGGTAATTGGTTTGGCTCATGGTTTTCGCTCTAAATATGAAATAATCTTATCGAAACCTGTATTAAAGTCAACAAATAAGATTAAGTATGATTTTATGCTTGAGTTTTGACTCAAGCCTTACCTGCTTGAGTCAAGGTTTTCAAGCCGACTAAATCAATGCGGCGTCAAAATGCCCGTCGCACTGCCGTCGTGCAAAGCCTGCACCAATGCATCACGGTGTTTCAGTACTGCGCGTTGGTTGATAGAGCCTTTATCGGTGACTTCGCCTTTGTCTATGGATGGCGGTTCACTCAGCAAAACCATGCGCGCCACCCGGTTCGCGCTGCCGGTGGCATGGGCTGCCAAGGTGTTAAGCAGTTGTTGGAAATAGGCGAGCACTTTGGGGTGTTGCAATATTTCTGTAAGAGATGCAATTGAGGGTAAATCGCAAAGCTCTCTCACACGCGGCGTGGTGAACAACATGGCGCCGACTTCTTTCATGTTCAAGCCGGTAATGACCGCGTCTTGAACATAAGGCGCGCCACTGGCGATAATGCGCCCGCGCAGTGGGCCGACGCTGACAAACGTACCGGTGGCGAGTTTGAAGTCCTCAGCGATGCGTCCGTTGAAGCGCAAACCCAAATTCGGCTGCGTAGGGTCGCGCCACACCACGGCGTCGCCGCTTTTCAAAAAGCCTTCTTCGTCAAAACTTTCTGCGTTTGCTTCAGGGGCGCGCCAGTAACCCGGTGTGACGTTCGGGCCTTTGTAGCGCACTTCAACCTTGTCACCCATGGGTACCAGTTTCAATTGCAGTCCCGCAGCAGGTAATCCCAAATCACCTGACTCAACTTCGGGGCGCGGTACAAAAATGCCGAAGGGTCCGGTCTCAGTCATGCCCAAACCTGTGCCCATGACGATGCGCTCGCCCACCTCGCGCTCTTGCGATGCATGCAAGCTGTCCCAGATGGGTTGCGCCAAGGCCGCACCCGAGTAAAAAAACATGCGCACTTTGCTCAGCAGGTTGTGCCTGAGCACATCGTCGGTATGCATGGCGTTGGCAATGGCTTCAAGACCCGTTGGCACATTGAAATACACCGTGGGTGCAATCTCGCGCAAATTTCGCAATGTTTCGTGCATGAGGGCAGGTACGGGTTTGCCGTCGTCTATGTAAATCGAGCCGCCGTGGTAGAGCGCCAATCCAAAATTATGGTTTCCACCGAAGGTGTGGTTCCAAGGCAGCCAATCAACCAGCACCGGCGGCGACTCTGCCAGCACCGGCATGGACTGCAACATCTGCTGCTGATTGGCACACCACATGCCGTGCGTGTTGACCACGCCTTTGGGCATGTTGGTAGAACCTGAGGTGAACAAAAATTTCACCACCGTGTCTGCGCCGGTGGCCTGCATGGCCGCATCCACTTCAGCTGTATCCGGTGTACCAAGCAAGTCTGCAAAACGCGTGTGTGCTCTGCCTTGAATGCTGCCGTTGCAAAGCACGAGTTCCACATTTTCAGGGACAGCAGCTTGCATGGCTGCACCGTAACGGTGAGCGTCAACAGCCATCACCATGCCTGGTGAGAGCGTGTGAATGATGTGTTTGAGTTTGTCGTAGTCTTTGCTGACGGTGGAATACGCGGGAGACACCGGGCAATACGCTACGCCAACCATCATGCAAGCCAGCGCCATCATGGCGTGCTCCAGACTGTTTTCGCTGAGTATCAATACTGGTTTGTCCACACTCAAACCGCGGTTGAGCAGGGCCTGTCCTATGCGTCTGGCAGCGACCAAGGCTTGCACATAGCTCAGATGTTCCCAGTCGCCTGTGCTGCCGTCGCTCAAGCGTTTGCGTCTGGCAACGAACGTGCGCTCCGGCATGGCCCGCGCCCAGTGCAATAACTTGTCTGTCATGCGTGTCGGGTAACCGCTCAGCGGCACATCGGCCAGCACATATTGCACACCGTTGTCACGGGTTTGCACTTGCACGCTGGTGATGCCATAGCGCATGGCGCGGTACTTGGGCGCAGTCATGATTTTTTTTCAACCTTGGCGGCGCGGCCTTTTAAAAAAGCATCTACACGCGCTTTGGCTTCAGGCGCGGCTTGCGTGATGGAAGACATCAATGACTCGGTGACAAAGCCGTGGTCAGACGCTTGTTCAGCAATGCGCGGCAGTGCATGCATCAGCGCGTAATTGGTCAGCGGTGCGTTGCCTGCGATGTGTTTGGCCAACTCCATGGCTTTGTCAAAAGCAGTTCCAGCGCTCACCAGGTATTGCGCAAACCCAGCGCGTTCGCCGTCGGCGGCGTTGTAGACACGCCCGGTCATCATCATGTCGGTCATGCGCGCTACGCCAATCAACTTAGGTATGCGAACCGCACCGCCACCACCCACAAAAATACCACGCGAGCCCTCAGGCAAAGCGTAAAAGGTGGTGTCGTCAGCCACGCGTATGTGGCAAGACGCAGCCAACTCCAGCCCGCCTCCGACGACAGCGCCGTGTAACGCGGCAACCACCGGCACAGATCCAAACTGAATCTGTTGAAACGCCTGGTGCCACATGCGCGAATGCAACATGCCTTCACCTGCGTCACGCGATTGCAGTTCGCTCAAATCCAGACCGGCACAAAAAT
Source organism: Comamonadaceae bacterium (assembly GCA_947461325.1). GTDB lineage: Bacteria > Pseudomonadota > Gammaproteobacteria > Burkholderiales > Burkholderiaceae_C > Limnohabitans. The sequence continues at coordinate 3,289 of CANHLD010000114.1, read as the reverse complement.
GCTCGCCTTCGCTGTGCAGCACCGCAGCGCGTGCATGCGCGGGCAAGGTAGCGAACACGTCACGCAAGGCCAGCACCAGCGCATCATTCAAAGCATTTCGTTTGGCAGGGCGTGACAAACGCACCACCGCAACGTTGTCTTGCATTTCAAAAAAGAGATCAGGGTGTGAGCTTGTCATGGTGATGTGATCGATAGTGCGATTTAGCTGAAATGCATCAGTGCGTTGTTGTAACGCGCGGCCTGTGGCTCGGGGCGGCGAGGTCGTTCTGAGCTGGTTATAGTCAATCAAACTATCTTAAACGACCATGAAACACCAAGACCTGATCGCCATCGACATCCACACCCATGCAGAGGTGAGTTGCTGGAACCCGTTTGACAACTACGGCGAAGAGTACGACCGCGCGGCAGACAAGTATTTCGGCTCAGACCGCCGTCCCACCATCGATGAAACCGTGGCTTATTACCGCGAGCGAAAAATCGGCTTGGTCATGTTCACCGTGGACGCTGAATCGCACATGGGGCGGCGTCGCATACCGAACGAAGAAATCGCCAAAGCCGCGCGCGACAACAGCGACATGATGATTGCGTTCGCCAGCATCGACCCGCACAAAGGCAAGATGGGTGCGCGCGAAGCCGAACGATTGATCAAAGAAGAGGGCGTGCGCGGCTTCAAGTTTCACCCGACCGTGCAAGGTTGCCATCCCTACGACAAAATGGCCTGGCCTATTTACGAAGTGATCAACGAACACAAACTGCCTGCGATTTTTCACACGGGTCACAGTGGTATTGGCAGTGGCATGCGTTGCGGCGGAGGCCTGCGTTTGGCCTACAGCAACCCCATGCACTTAGACGATGTGGCCGCCGACTGGGGAGACATGCAAATTGTCATGGCCCACCCCAGCTTTCCCTGGCAAGACGAGGCTTTGTCCGTCGCCATGCACAAACCGAACGTTTGGTTAGACCTTTCGGGTTGGAGCCCGAAATACTTCCCTAAAAGCCTGATTCAATACTCGAACACTTTGTTGAAGGACCGTGTTTTGTTCGGCAGCGATTACCCCTTGATCACGCCAGAGCGTTGGATGAAAGACTTTGAAGTGGCAGGCTTCAAGCCCGAGGTGATGCCGGGGATTTTGAAGGGTAATGCGGTCAGGTTATTGGGGCTTTAACCAAGATTTTTAAAAATGAACGTCTCATTGTGAGAATAAGTTTAGGCACGTTTCAGTGCGTGATTCATGCTTGTGACTCAACTTCAGTGCGCACCTTCCCCAAAATGAATCACCCTGCAAAACTTAGGTGATTTCGCCATCATTCAGTTCGTTTGGGTTGCGCTTATTTAGTGCTGCAGCGCAGCATGTGAGAGCGGCAAGTTCCATAAAGATGCACTTTTTATGAGGTTGAAATGGTTTACATCGCTGAGTCATGCATATCAAGGGGAACTACTTAGACAGCGACAAAAAACTTGATCCTAGAATGATTTGAGTTTTTGGTCACGTCACTCTTGAGGAAGTTGCATGATAGTTCTCGCTTGGCTGTTTGGTTTGGTGGTTCTGGTGGTCGTCATAGCGGCCTTGGTAACTTTTCTCAATCACTTCTATCGCAAGTCCAGTCGTGACGTTGCCATCATCCGAACCGGTTTCGGCGGGCAAAAAACCCTCATCTCTGGCGGGTGTTTATCACTGCCGTTTTTGCACAAGATCGACGAAATCAACCTGCGCACCATCCGCGTCGAAGTGCGTCGTGTCGCTGAAAAATCTCTCATCACTGAAGACCGCATGCGGGTGGATGCAGAGCTTGAGTTTTACGTGCGTGTGCAACCCACCATAGATGGGGTGGCCACAGCGGCTCAGTCACTCGGTTCCAAGGCGTTCAATCCAGACGGTATGCGCAACTTGCTTGAAGGCCGTTTCATTGATGCTGTGCAAGCGATTGCAGCCAGTCGCACCATGGACCAGATCCACGAAAAGCGTTCGCAATTTGTGTCTGATATTTCCGCCTTGCTCAAAGGTAATTTGGCGGAAAACGGTGTGGTGCTCGACTCTGTGTCTTTGACCCGCCTAGACCAAACTTCATTCTCAGCGCTTGACGAAAACAACGCTTTCAACTCGGTTGGTATGCGTCGCTTGGCTGAGATCATTGCTGTCAACCGGAAAAAGCGGGTTCAAATTGAATCTGAGGCTGACATTTCTGTGCGTCAAACCCAGTTGGATGCCACCAAGCAACGTTTGTTGCTGAACCAGCAGGAAGAAGAAGCGCAAATCAACCAGCGTTTAGAGCTTGAAAAAATCAAAGCCCAAAGCGATGCAGAAACTGCTCGCTCACGCGAAGAGTCCCAAGCCGCTTCTGAAGCCGCACGCATCTCCCGCGAACAAGAAACACGCATGCGCGAAATTGAAAAACAGCGTGAACTGCGTAAATCTGAAATCGAAGCACAACTCAACTCTGAAGTTCGCAAACTAGACAGCTCCATCACTTTGTCAGTCAAGCAAGCCGAAGAAGCCCACGCGCAAGCTGCTGCTGAATTGGCCCGTACCGAAGTGATTCTGGCGCAAGAGAAAGTGCAAACCGACCGGGAGCGCGCCGTGGCGGATCGCTCGCTGGAGATGGCGGTCAAGCGTGTCAAAGAAGCAGGTGAAGTTGCAGAAGCCAACGCGGCTACCGAGGTCACTGTGTTGCTCAAGCGTGCCAAGGCCGAAGCCGAAGCCACACACACGCGTGCTGCTGCTGAAAAAGCCCGCATGCTCGCCGAGTCCGAGGGCTCACGTGCTTTGATTGATGCAGAAAACGCGCTCAGCACACCTGTCTTGCATATGAAGCTCGAGCAATACCGTCTCGACCGCTTGCCTGAAATCATGTCTCACATGATGAAGCCTATTGAAAAAATCGACAGCATCCGCATCAACCATGTCAGCGGCTTTGGAGCCACCAATGGGGCGGGCGCCGGTGGTGCCGCAGGCTCCTCGGATGGCGGCGGCGGTGCAGGCAAACCACCGGTCACGCAAGTCATGGACAGCATTTTGGGTATGGCCTTGCAATTGCCTGCACTCAAAAGCATAGGTGACCAGATAGGCGTTGACCTGTCCGGCTCCATAGATGCAGCCAGCGGCAAACCCGCTCCAGGCGCTGACAAGTAATTTAACTCGTCATATTTCCTCTTTTCGTTTCCCCAACCCACGAGCACACTGCTCAATTTTTAGGAGTAACACCATGAGCTTTTCACGTCGCCAATTTTTGGCAGGAACTGGTTCAGCCGGTCTGACCGCACTGGGCGCCACGATTCCCTTTGAGATGG
>CANHLD010000113.1 GCA_947461325.1 Comamonadaceae bacterium | reverse complement strand
TTACATTGCCGAAAAATACGCGGTGCTGGTCAACGCTTTGTATGGCGGTCTTGCGCAGCAATACATAGAAACCGCCGTCAAGTTTGAAGACGGACGCAGTGGCAGCGTGAGTGCCACCTTGAAGCTGTCGGACGCCAAGGTGTTCAGCGCCGTGGAGCGTGCCGCATGAGCAAACACATAGGCGACGTGATACTCAATGTGCAAAACATCTCGCTGAGTTTCGGCGGTGTGAAGGCTTTGTCAGATATCAGCTTTGATGTGCGCGAGCACGAGATCCGCGCCATCATCGGCCCCAATGGCGCGGGCAAGTCTTCCATGCTCAATTGCATCAACGGCGTGTACACACCGCAGCAAGGGCAGATCACATTTCGCGGCCAGACTTTCAGTCACATGGACAGCCACCAGGTCGCGGTCATGGGCGTGGCACGTACGTTTCAAAATTTGGCCTTGTTCAAAGGCATGAGCGTGCTCGACAACATCATGACCGGGCGCAATCTGCGCATGAAGTCCAATTTGTTTTTGCAAGCCTTGCGACTCGGCCCCGCCGAGCGAGAAGAAATCGAGCACCGCAAGCGGGTGGAAGAAATCATCGACTTTTTGGAAATACAGCCATACCGAAAAACACCGGTGGGACAACTGCCTTACGGTTTGCAAAAACGTGTGGACCTAGGGCGTGCGCTGGCACTTGAGCCGCAAGTGCTTTTGCTGGACGAGCCCATGGCCGGCATGAATGTCGAAGAAAAACAAGACATGTGTCGTTTCATCTTGGATGTGAACGACGAGTTCGGTACAACTGTGGTGTTGATTGAGCACGACATGGGTGTGGTGATGGATATTTCCGATCGCGTGGTGGTGCTGGACTACGGCAAAAAAATCGGTGACGGCACGCCCGATGAAGTGCGCAACAACCCCGAGGTGATCAGCGCCTATCTCGGTACAGGACATTGACTGCCATGGGATTTTTTCTAGAAACACTGTTGGGCGGGCTGATGGCGGGTATGTTGTATTCGCTGGTGGCTTTGGGTTTTGTGTTGATCTTCAAAGCCTCAGGCGTGTTCAATTTCGCGCAAGGTGCCATGGTCTTGTTTGCGGCCTTGGCAATGGCGCGTTTTTCAGAATGGCTGAACGCTTCCGGCCTGGGCAATTTGTGGTTGGTCAACCTGATCGCTTTTGTGATGGCGGCGGGTGTGATGTTTTGCGTGGCCTGGGTGATCGAGCGTTTGGTGTTGCGCCAGTTGGTGAACCAAGAAGGTACCACCTTGTTGATGGCAACTCTTGGCATCACTTACTTTTTGGAAGGCCTGGGCCAGTCTTTGTTTGGCAGTGATATTTACAAGATCGACATAGGCATGCCCAAAGAACCGGTGATGGCTTTTGAGTCCACTTTCCCCGGCGGCATTTTGATCAACCAGGAAGATCTGATCGCTGCTTTGATCGCGGCTTGTCTGGTGGCTTTGCTGTCACTGTTTTTCCAAAAAACCAGCACTGGCCGCGCCTTGCGTGCGGTGGCCGATGACCACCAAGCGGCGCAGTCCATCGGCATACCTTTGAACCGCATTTGGGTGATTGTGTGGTGCGTGGCCGGTGTGGTGGCCTTGGTGGCCGGCATGATTTGGGGCAGCAAACTCGGCGTGCAATTTTCCTTGGCCACTGTGGCTTTGCGTGCATTGCCCGTGGTGATTTTGGGTGGCCTTACTTCCGTGCCCGGCGCCATCATCGGCGGCTTGATCATCGGTGTCGGCGAGAAACTGTCTGAGGTGTATTTGGGGCCGTATGTCGGTGGCGGCATCGAAATTTGGTTTGCTTATGTGTTGGCTTTGCTGTTCTTGCTCGTGCGTCCTCAGGGGCTGTTCGGGGAAAAGATCATCGACCGCGTCTGAAAGACGCATGTCGATGATCTTTCAACGCAGACTAACTTTGCTAAGCAAAGCTCAAGCGAAGCGGGTCGGAGTTAGAAAATTGAAAGTTAAATAAGAGAAACATGTTTTACAGAGAAAACGGCCAATTCAAAACCAGCTACCAAGCGGACCAGCAGATCTTTCCGATCATGCAGGACCGCTGGTTTATCGCTGTGTTGTTATTGCTGGCATTTGTCGGTGTGCCGTTCATCGCCTCAGATTACATGTTCAGCGCCATTCTCATTCCCTTCGTCATCATGGCCATGGCGGCTTTGGGTGTGAATATTCTGGTCGGTTATTGCGGCCAAATTTCTTTGGGTTCGGGCGCGTTCATGGCGGTCGGTGCTTATGGTGCGTACAACTTTTTTGCGCGCATTCCCGGCATGCCGCTGATTCCTACTTTGGTATTGGGCGGCTTGTGTGCCACGGTGTTCGGCATCTTGTTTGGCTTGCCGAGTTTGCGGGTGCGTGGTTTGTATTTGGCGGTGGCCACCTTGGCCGCGCAGTTTTTCGCCGACTGGATGTTTTTGCGCATCAAGTGGTTCACCTTGGACACGCCGTCCGGTTCGGTGTCGGTCTCCAACTTGCAAGTGTTTGGTTTGCCGATTGAAAGCGATTTGAGCAAATACCTGTTTTGCCTGAGTCTGTTGTGCGTGGTGGCTTTGCTCGCGAAAAATCTGGTGCGCGGCGCCATCGGTCGCGAATGGATGGCGATTCGGGACATGGACGTGGCCGCTGCGGTCATCGGCATCCGCCCTATGTACGCCAAGCTCAGCGCGTTTGCGGTCAGCTCGTTCATCATCGGCATGGCCGGAGCGTTGTGGGCGTTTATTTATTTGGGTTCATGGGAGCCGAGTGCTTTTTCAGTGGACCAATCGTTTCGCTTGTTGTTCATGGTCATCATCGGCGGCATGGGCTCCATCATGGGTGGTTTTTTAGGTGCGGCCTTTATTGTGGTGTTGCCGATTTTCCTCAACCAGTTTCTGCCGGTGTTCGCCGCTTGGTTTGGTTTCGCGATTTCCACCACCGTGGTGTCGCATGCCGAGTTGATGATCTTCGGCGCCTTGATTGTTTGGTTTTTGATTGTCGAGCCGCACGGGTTGGCGCGTTTGTGGGCGATCGGTAAACAAAAAATGCGCGTCTGGCCGTTCCCGTATTGACAGTGTTGTTACCCGCATGTGTGAGTCGAATTTGAAGGAGACAAAGATGAAGAAATCCCTTTTGTTGTTATCAGCCTTGTTGGCAAGTTTGGGTATGGGCGTGGTCACGCAAGCCCAAGCCCAGGCCAAAGAACAGTTTGTCCCGGTGCTGTCTTACCGCACCGGCCCTTACGCGCCCAACGGCACGCCTTGGGCCAACGGCTTTGTCGATTATTTGAAACTGGTGAATGCCAAAGGCGGCATCAACGGCGTGAAGATCGCTTATGAAGAATGCGAAACCGGTTATGACACGGCACGCAGTGTGGAATGCTATGAACGCTTGAAAAGCAAGAACCCCAGCTTTGTGCAAACACTGTCTACCGGTGCGACTTTCGCCATCACTGAAAAAGCCCCCGGCGACAAAATCCCGGTGCTCACCATTGGCTACGGCCGCAGCGAAAGCTCGGACGGTGCGGTGTTCAAGTGGAACTTCCCTGTCGCTGGTACTTACTGGGTAGCTGCTGACACCATCATTCAAGCCATCGGTAAAAAAGAAGGTGGCCTGGACAAACTCAAAGGTAAAAAAGTCGCGCTGGTCTACCACGACAGCCCGTTCGGCAAAGAGCCCATTCCATTGTTGCAAGAGCGTGCGCGTAACCACGGTTTCGAGTTGCAATTGCTGCCTGTCACACCTCCCGGTGTGGAACAAAAAGCCACTTGGTTGCAAGTGCGCCAGGCCAAGCCCGACTACGTGGTGCTCTGGGGTTGGGGTGTGATGAATTCCACCGCCATCAAGGAAGCGCAAGCCACCGGCTACCCGCGCGAAAAAATGTATGGCGTTTGGTGGGCCGGTGCCGAGCCTGATGTGAAAGACGTCGCTGACGGAGCCAAAGGCTATAACGCAGTGACCATTCAGCACGGAGCAGAACCCAACTCTGACATCGTCAAATTCATGCTGACCCAAATCCACGGCAAAGGCCAGGGCACAGGGCCGAAAGAAGAAGTCGGACAAGTGTTGTACTTGCGTGGGGCCATGAGCGCCATGATTGGCATTGAAGGCATACGTTCAGCGCAGGAGCGCTTCGGTAAGGGCAAAGTCATGACCGGCGAGCAAGTGCGCTGGGGCCTGGAAAACCTGAACCTTACACAAGCCAAACTTGACGCACTCGGCTTCAAAGGTGTGATGCGCCCCATCAGCACCTCTTGCATGGATCACATGGGAGCGGCTTGGACACGTATTCATACCTGGAACGGCAAAGCCTGGGAGTTCACCTCGGACTGGATGCAAGCCGATGAGCAGATTTTGAAACCGTTGGTCAAAGCCACTGCTGATAAATATGCGGCTGAGAAAAAACTGACTCGCCGCACCGGCCAGGACTGCCAGTCCTGATCTGAAGCTTGCAAACGGACACCGCCATGAGTACGCCCCAGATTGTTTTGAATGTCAACGGCATTGAGGTCATTTACAACCATGTGATCTTGGTGCTGAAGGGCGTGTCTTTGCAGGTGCCCGAGCGCGGTATCGTGGCCTTGCTGGGCGGCAACGGCGCGGGCAAAACCACGACGCTGCGCGCCATCTCCAATTTGCTCAAAGGCGAGCGCGGCGAAGTCACCAAGGGCAGCATTGAGTTGCGTGGCGAGCGGATCGAAAACCTCACGCCTGCCGATTTGGTGCAACGCGGCGTGGTGCAAGTCATGGAAGGCCGCCATTGCTTTGCGCATTTGACGATCGAAGAAAACCTGCTCACCGGCAGTTACACGCGCACCGACAAGGGCGAAATATCTGCCAACCTTGAAAAGGTTTACAACTACTTCCCCCGCTTGAAAACACGCCGCACGTCACAAGCGGCTTACACCTCGGGTGGCGAGCAGCAAATGTGCGCCATCGGACGCGCTTTGATGGCCAACCCGAGACTGGTGTTGCTAGACGAACCTTCCATGGGTCTGGCACCGCAAATCGTTGAAGAAGTGTTCAACATCGTCAAAGACCTGAACCAAAAAGAACACGTTACGTTTTTATTGGCCGAGCAAAACACCAACATGGCTTTGCGCTATGCCGACTTCGGGTACATCATGGAGTCGGGCCGCATCGTCATGGACGGTGCAGCCGCTGATCTGGCCAGCAACGAAGACGTGAAAGAGTTTTATTTGGGCATGGGCGGCGGTGAACGCAAAAGCTTCAAAGACGTGAAAAGTTACAAACGCCGCAAGCGCTGGCTTGCCTGATCACCTATGACTGACAGTTACGACACATTGGAAACGCGCGATCCGGCGCAGCGCGAGGCCGCTTTGCTGCAGGCATTGCCCAAGCAGATAGCGCATGCCAAGCAGCACACCGGCGCTTTCGCCGAGATATTGAAGAATATTGATCCACAGCAAATCACCACCAGACTGGCGCTGGCGGCTTTGCCTGTGACGCGCAAACACGAGTTACTGGAACGTCAACAAGTGCAGCGCGCCAGCGATGTGTTCGGCGGTTTTTCTGCGTTGTCGTTCGGCAAAGCCATGCCTCGCGTGTTTGCTTCGCCAGGCACGATTTACGAACCCGAGGGCACCCGCTCTGACTATTGGCGCGTGGCGCGTGCTTTGTATGCCGCAGGTTTTCGTACCGGTGAGTTGGTACACAACTGTTTCAGCTACCACTTCACACCGGCAGGTTCCATCATGGAAAGCGGCGCGCATGCATTGGGTTGCAGCGTGTTCCCGGGTGGCACCGGACAAACCGAGCAGCAGTTGCAGGCCATGGCTGAATTGCGTCCTGCAGGCTATTGCGGCACACCGAGTTTTTTGAAAATCATCATCGATAAAGCGGCTGAAACCGGCGTGTCCTTGCCTTCATTGAAAAAAGCACTGGTCAGCGGCGAAGCGTTTCCACCTTCGTTGCGCGACTGGCTGGCCGAGCGCGGTGTCACGGCTTACCAGTGTTACGCCACGGC
>CANHLD010000112.1 GCA_947461325.1 Comamonadaceae bacterium | reverse complement strand
CGCACCAATAACGCCTACACCAAAGCGCGTATCGAATCTATTGATGATGCCCGCGTACGGCAAGATTTGGCACAAGGCAAAGTTGTCATCATCACCGGTTTTCAAGGCGTGGATCCTCAAGGCAATATCACCACGCTGGGCCGTGGCGGGTCAGACACATCTGCCGTCGCAGTCGCTGCTGCCATGAAAGCTGCTGAATGCCTGATTTACACCGATGTAGACGGTGTGTACACCACCGACCCGCGTGTTGTGTCTGAGGCCAAGCGCTTGCACACCGTCAGCTTCGAGGAAATGTTGGAGATGGCGTCACTCGGCAGCAAGGTATTGCAAATCCGTTCAGTGGAATTTGCAGGCAAATACAAAGTGCCGCTGCGCGTTTTGTCTAGCTTTACACCTTGGGATATTGACATCAACGAGGAAGCCAAATCGGGCACTCTGATTACTTTTGAGGAAGACGAACAAATGGAACAAGCCATCGTATCCGGCATAGCTTTTACCCGCGACGAAGCCAAAATTTCCATCATTGGCGTACCCGACAAGCCTGGCATTGCCCACAAGATTTTGGGCACTGTGGCCGAAGCCAATATTGAAGTCGACATGATTATTCAAAACATCAGCAAGGGCGGGCTGACAGACTTCAGTTTCACAGTCAACCGTAACGACCATGCCCGGGCCATTGAACTGCTGAAAACCAAGGTGATGCCGGAACTGGGCAACCCTGAAGTGCTGGGCGATAACAAGATTTGCAAAGTGTCCATCGTCGGTATCGGCATGCGCAGCCATGTCGGTGTCGCTAGCAAAATGTTTGCATGCCTAAGCGGCGAGGGCATCAATATTCAAATGATTTCTACCAGTGAAATCAAGACTTCCGTGGTAATTGATGAAAAATACCTCGAATTGGCCGTGCGCTCACTGCACAAAGCCTTTGAACTGGAGCAGAATCAGGCATAATTTGCTTGACTGGAAACGTGACCGAGTGGCCGAAGGTGCTCCCCTGCTAAGGGAGTATGGGGTGTTGAGCCTCATCAAGGGTTCGAATCCCTTCGTTTCCGCCAGCTATCCAATAAAAACGCCCCTTTCGGGGCGTTTTACTTATACGCAGTCACAGAAATCAAATCAGTTTTTAGGTAATTTGAAGACCATGACAGTACCGCCTTGCGGGACAGCAGTTGCTGTGCCGTTGAGCGTGTTGATGCCGGATTGCATACGCTCAGCATCAATGCCCCAACCGGCCTGCACCGCAATGTATTGTTCCCCGTTAACTTCAAAGGATGAAGGCACCGCAGTCACGCCTGAAGGCATGCTGTATTGCCAAAGCACTTTGCCGTTGGTGGCATCAAATGCACGGAAGACGCGGTCATTGGTGCCGCCTGTGAACAACAGGTTGCCACCGGTGGTCAAGAGTGGTGCCCAAATGGCGCGGTCATACTTGTGTGACCAAGCCATTTTTCCGGTGTTCAAATCCCACGCTTGAAGTTCGCCAATACTGTCGGGTTTTTTGCCGCCTTGGTAGCGCAAGCTGCCCAATACACCCTCAATCGGATAACCGATGTACAGGTCACCTTTTTTGTATTGAGCCGTGTCCGCGGCTGGCAATTCAGAGCATAGGTGGTTGTTGGCAGGGATATAGAACAGCTTGGTCTTGGGGTTCCAAGCCTCTGGCGGCCAGTCTTTACCACCCCACAGCGATGGGCAGAAGGTGACGGCTTTGCCCATGCCAGGCTTTTTGCTCATGTCATACGTTGGTCGTCCGGTCTTCTTGTCGATGCTTTTGAACACATCGTTATAGACGTAAGGGACACCGTTGACAAAGTCGATTTTGCCGCTGGCTTGACGGTCCAGCATCCAAAGGTAGCCATTTCGGCCTGCATGGACTGCACCTTTGACTTTGCGGCCGTTGATTTCTGTGTCAATCAGCACAGGCGCACTGACCTCATCCCAGTCCCATGCGTCGTTTTGGTGGTACTGATGGTGACCCTTGATTTTGCCGGTGTCCAAATCCAGAGCAACGACTGAGGTGCTGTAGAGGTTGTCGCCAGGACGCCCTTCGGTTGGCCAGGGTGCGGGGTTACCTGTACCCCAGTAAGCGATGTTGTTTGCGGCATCGTAAGTGCCGGTGATCCAGACACTGGCGCCGCCATTTTTGTGGGTGTCGCCGGGCCAAGTGTCACCGCCGGGTTCGCCCGGAGCGGCTGTCATGAACGTGCGCCAAGCTTCTTTGCCGGAAGCAGCGTCAAACGCAGCCACAAAACCGCGAACACCGGTCTCGCCGCCGGATGAGCCGACCAAAATCTTGCCCTTGGCGGCCAGCGGAGCCAATGTGATGTAGGACAAAGCCTTGACATCGCCGACGGTTGCGTCCCAAATCACCTTGCCTGTTTTGGCGTCCAGCGCAATCAGGTGCGAGTCAACGGTGGCCACGTAAACTTTATCGCCATACAAAGCCACACCGCGGTTGGTGTTGTGCAGCATCAGCAAATCTGCGGGGATTTCTTTCTTGTAGCGCCAGAGTTCTTCGCCTGTGATGGCGTTCAATGCAATCACTTGACCGTTGGGCGTGGTGACGTACATATAGCCGTTGTTGACTATGGGAGGTGCTTGGTGGCCCTCGGTCACGCCAGTAGAGAAGGACCAAGCCAAACCAAGCTTCTTAACGTTGCCTGTATTGATTTTTTCAAGCGGGCTATAGCCCCAGCCTTGGTAGTTACCGCGGTACATCAACCAGTTACTGGCCTCCGGATTGGTTAACCTGGCATCTGTGACAGGCGAATAAGCGCCTAGTTTGGTATCGGCGTGTGCCAGCAAGGCACAGGCACCGATCACTGCGATCGACATCTTCTTCAACATATGACTCATGGTTTATCTCCTGTTAGTGAGTCGGGGAAAATCAAGACTGTGAGCCTTGATTGGCGGGGGAACTTGCAACAACGGATAAAAACTCGCCACTCATCACCAAGGAGATGGCCGGCAAGGGTCTGGGGGCGGGACCGCCAACGACTTTGGCGCTGTCAAGCAAAGCAAATTTGGATGCATGGCAAAAGCATGCCAAGGCGTTTTCTTTTGATATCCAGGTTTTCACTTCACAAGATTGGTGTGTGCAAATGCCTGAGTAAGCCAGCACGCCGGATGCAGAACGGGCGCGTGTTTCAGACGTCATCTGATCTTCCGGCAAGCGAATAACGACCAGTTTGTTCATGCGGGATTCGTTTTTAGGTTTGCCACTTTTGCTGTCAAACGGGAACACCAACAAGGGTTTGCCAATTGCTAAATCGTCAGGGCGCAGTGGCTTGAAATCATTTTCTGCATCTGCATCAACTAAGTAGATGGGGGTTCCATCAGACTGTGCTTGCGCATTCATGAAGGGCAGCATTGTCAAACCACCCATAGAAACCCATTTGATGGTTTGGCGTTTGCCTTGGTCAACACTGTTGTCGAATTGGCATTGTTGGCATGCGGTGTTTACTTGTTCGTTCGTTTTCATGGTATTTTTCGGGACTGATGAAGTTGATATTCAGGGTTGAGGGCAGCGGTGGGTTTCAAGTCATAGACATTTCTTGAATGGGTAGTTCAATGGCTTCACGCAATCGGCGGTGCATGACTTTGCCGGTGGCAGTCCGAGGCAGGTCTTCAGTGTGTTTAAAAACATAATGTCGCGGTTGTTTGTAGCCAGCAAGTCGGGTTTTGCACCATTGCTTTAGCTCTTGGGCGTCGCATTCGACACCTGTTTTTGTCACCACAACAGCAACTACTGTTTCGCCCCATTTTTCGTCCGGATAACCTATGACGGCCGCTTCCTGCACGGCTGCATGTGTGCACAACACAGCTTCGACTTCAGAGGGGTAAATATTTTCGCCACCGCTGATGATCATGTTGCTTTTGCGGTCTTTGAGCCAGATGTAACCATCAGCGTCGCGCATGGCCATGTCTCCCACAGAGCACCACTCATTGGCAAATGCTTCAGCGGTTTTTTCGGGTGCACCCCAGTAGCCTTCAAATGCATATGAGGTGCATGAAAATAGTTCGCCGGTTTCACCATCAGGGACTTCACGGCGTTGGGCATCCAGCAATTTGATCGGGCCGCTGCCGGCCCACTCGCGCCCAACCGATCCGAGTTTGCTGAGTTGGTCTTCTGGGCGAAGCAAGGTGACCCAACCGGCTTCGGTTGAACCGTACAACTCATACAACTGGCCATTGGGGAACAAACCCAGAATGGCGTTTTTCAGACTGGCATTGGCCGGTGCTGAAGAGACCAGCAAGCGCGCGACGCTGCTGGGTGCAAACTGCTGTTTCACGTCCTCAGGCAATGCCAGCAGCAAGATGTAATGTGTCGGCACCAAAGAAGTGAAAGTGATTTTGTGTTTGGACAGAAGCATCAACAAATGCGTGGGGTCAAAACTCGCGTTGTCATCAATCACGATGCAAGCCGCCAAATGGATGAATGTGTTGGCAAAGTAAAGCGAGTTGGCATGGCACAAGGGCATGACCAACAAGGCTTTGTCATTGCAGGTGAAACCCATTTCCATGGCGGTGGCATAAGCCATCAAGGTGCTTGCTTCATGGCTGCGTACCGCGCCTTTGGGCTTGCCGGTTGTGCCTGATGTGTACATCAGTGCACACATGCTTTTGGCATGGACTTCGGGCCATGTTGGTGGTGTTTTTGCATGCTGGATGAGAGATTCGTAATCCAGCCAGCCCTCGCTAATATCGCCGTCCATTTGCACACGCACACGAACATCCGCAGACATATCAGCCGCAGGGGCTTTGTCTTGCAGTGAGTGAGCGCATACCAAGGCGCTGACTTGCGCGTCTTTCAAGATGTAGGCGATTTCGCTGCTGACGAGTCTGAAATTCAAAGGCAGGGCGACCAAGCCCGCGCGGGCCAAGGCCACATAAATTTCCAGCCATTCAATCCTGTTGTAAGCCAGGATGGCGACCCGTTCTCCGGGTTTCAGTCCTTGAGCCAATAGGGCGCTGGCCAAACCAGTGGCACGCTGGCTCCATTCAGAGTAGGTGAGTTGGCGGCGGCTGTCTGCCGCGCCTATTTGGTTGGGTCGCAAACGGGCATGGTGGGCGACCATGTCAGAGATGTTGGGCAGTCTTCTCACGTCAGGATAATTTCTTGGGTTTGGGTACTTGCGTCTTCGATAATCTGGAATATAGTATTCTGAATTCAGAATTCGAATAGTATTTACCCTGCCATGACCATGACTGACCACACACACCACACCACCGCCGATTTGATCGCCCGTTTCCTGAAAAGCCAAGGAATTCAAAGGGTTTACGGGCTTTGCGGCGGTCACATCATGCCGATTTGGATGCGTTTGGACGCCCATGGCATACAAATCATTGACACCCGTGACGAGCGGGCGGCCGTCTATATGGCCCATGCCGAGGCTGAGTTGACAGGTCGTTTGGGTGTCGCATTAGTGACTGCCGGTCCGGGTGTGACCAACGCCATCACGGGAATAGCCAATGCCCATGTGGCGCGTGCCAGCGTTTTGGTGCTGTCAGGCACTACCCCCGGCGCGCAGGAAAACCGGGGCGGTTTGCAAGACATGCAGCACACCGACATGCTCAAAGGCATGACCAGGCTGGCCAGAACAGTGCGTCATCCCGACTTGGTATTGGCCCAATTGAACGAAGCCGTGGCTGCATCTTTGGGACATGGCGGCGAAAGCGGCCCCGCATTTTTAGATTTTCCGGTGGATGTGTTGCGTGCGTCACCGTCTGCCTCGGTGTTGCTTGCCGAGCATTTCAAACCATTGAAGTCGCCGGTTTGTTTGCCGCATCCAGCGGATATTCAAGCTGCGGTTGATTTGCTGTGGCAAGCCAAACGTCCACTGTTCATTTCAGGACGTGGCGCAAGAAAAGCAGGGCCTGCGTTGCAACAATTACTGACCAAGTTGGGAGCTGTTTACCTCGACACCAGCGAAAGCAAAGGTTTGGTTCCAGAGCATCATCCTGCGGTGGTTGCCGCTATGCGCGGTCAAGTGATGGGGCAGGCCGATGTGGTGGTCACGCTCGGGCGCAAACT
>CANHLD010000111.1 GCA_947461325.1 Comamonadaceae bacterium | reverse complement strand
CCTTCGGAGGCGATGACAGCGGACAGTGCATCCATCCATTCGCGCGTTTCTTGGGAGTCGCTGTCATTGGATGCAAACGTGTGCAAGTTGTCGGGCAATGCGGACATGTTGGTCTCCTGTGATTCGCAGTTACTTTGACGCAAATAGTACCTTGGTATTTTGACACAATTTCAAATTGCGCTATTCAATTTCATATTACGAAATATATAAAACCTATGGCATCTCATGGCCTAAACTCGAGGGCTAATGAAAATTGAATTCATCAAACGAATGACATTGCGCTGGTCCATTTGGTGGAAGCGACTCAGCCCGAGCAGACAAGACCGGGTGGCCATGATTGCGCCTGTGGCAGCGGTGGGTATATTTTTATTAACCATCGTCAGCAGCGTTGGCTATTTGCGCATTGAAGAAAGAGAACGCGAACAAGAAAGTGTTCAGCGCGACTTGGAATATGCCAACCAGAAAATGCGCTTGCATCTATTGGAGCAACAAGAGCAGTTACTGCGATTGGCAAGAGAAGTCGGCAGCGACAAATACACCGCAGTTGAATTTGCTTCAACTGCTATGGACTTGGTCAAACAGTATCCTGAACTGGCTGCCATCAACTGGATAGACCAATTCAGGCAAAGCAGATCCAATTACACATCTGGCTCAGCGCAATGGATGCCCTTTCTTCCTCAGGGCAAATGGCAGGATCAACCACAAACGGAAGAGTCTTTTTCACTTGCCAAAGAAATCCGGCGCTCCATCTACTCGGCTCCGTTTTTAATGAAGTCTGAAGACGGTTCGGGCATGCAAGAAGCGCATCTTCAATTACACATACCTATTTTTTACAACGAGACTTTCAAAGGTGTGATCCTGGTTGATTACAACTTGGATAACTTGCTTAGATTTGCAGTACCTGCCGAAGTGATTGCACGTCATGCCGTGGCCTTGGTTGATGCCAACAACCTTCTACTCGCCGGACAAAGCATCAAACCGCGCGCTGGCTTGTTTGACTATGCTCCGTGGGAAAGCAAAGCTTACGAATACAGCGTGCCGGTTTCAACTGTTGGCAACACTTTGCAATTGCGTGCGCAGGCTTACCGGACCTCCCAGGTCTTGATCGGCAGTGGTTTGTTCTGGTTGGTTTTATTGCTCAGCGGATTGACCACTTGGATGTTGATCGGCACCTGGCGACACACCCGCAGGCGCTTGCAAGCGCAAGAAGCATTGGTTGCTGAAACCAATTTCAGACGCGCCATGGAGAACTCCATTTTGACTGGTATGCGTGCCATGGACATGAACGGGCGCATCACTTATGTCAATACCGCCTTTTGCCAAATGACCGGATGGACAGACAAGGAGTTGGTCGGGCTGCGCTCGCCCTTTCCCTACTGGCCTGAAGAAGACCATCAGTTGATGAACACCAAATTGGAAGACCAACTCAGCGGTCGAACCAAGATGAGCGGCTTTCAAATCAAGGTCAAACGTAAAAACGGCACTTTTTTTGATGCGCGTTTGTATGTGTCTCCTTTGATTGATGCCTACGGCCAGCAAACTGGTTGGATGACCTCCATGACAGACATCACCGAACCTAACCGGATTCGTGAGCAATTGTCAGCATCTTACGAACGCTTCACCACAGTGCTTGAGGCATTGGACGCATCGGTTTCTGTGACGCCGCTGGGTAGCACCGAATTGCTGTTTGCCAACAAGTTGTATCGGCAATGGTTCGGCAACCAAAGTGAAGGCCATTTGAACTTGGTCACTCAAGCAGGCATGCTCAACTCGGACATGTCCAGTCAAGACGAATCAGTCGACGATTTGTCTGGCATGCCAAGCATCACGCTGACGCAAGCGAAAACAGAAAATTCAGAGATTTACCTGCCAGGTTTGAACAAATGGCTGGAAGTCAGATCCAGGTATTTGAACTGGGTGGATGGTCGATTGGCGCAAATGGTCATCTCTACAGACATCACCGCCAGACGTAATGCCGAGGAGCAGGCTGCGCTGCAAGCTGAACGTGCCCAATCGGCCAGTCGGCTCATCACCATGGGTGAAATGGCGTCCAGCGTGGCTCACGAACTCAACCAACCGCTGACCGCTATTTCAAACTATTGCAACGGCATGCTCACACGGATTCATTCCAAGCAAATCAATGAAGAGGAATTGCTCAAAGCGCTTGAAAAAACTTCTCATCAGGCACAGCGAGCCGGACAAATTATTCAGCGTATCCGCAGTTTTGTCAGACGCAGCGAAACCAACCGGGTGTTGACCTTTATTGCGCCCATGGTGACCGAGGCCGTTGAACTTGCTGACATTGAACTGCGTCGGCGTCAGGTCAAGTTGAGTTTGTATGTGTCAGACCGCATCTCGCAAATTTTGGTTGATCCGATATTGATTGAACAAGTGCTGATCAATTTATTGAAAAACGCAGCCGAGGCGATTGAATATGCCAACCGCCCCCTCAATGAACGCCATGTTGAACTGCAAATTGTGCCCAAAATAATCGAGGAACAGAATGTGGTGCATTTCTCAGTGACCGACAGTGGTGACGGCATGCCCGCTGAAGTGATGGCGCGTGTGTTCGAGGCTTTTTACACAACCAAGAGTGAAGGCATGGGCATAGGATTGAATTTATGCCGCACGATCATTGAGTCGCACCAAGGCAGAATGCAAGCCGAGAACATCTACAATGGAACAGTGATTGTCGGTTGCCGTTTTTCATTCTGGCTGCCTGCCAAACCCGCTTTGATCAATGTTTAATTTTTTATATGTCTCGTTGTAATTGGAGTAACTAATGAGCTTGATTCCCAAAAAAGGCAATATTTATGTGGTGGATGACGACGAGGCCGTTCGTGACTCATTGCAATGGTTGCTTGAGGGCAAAGACTATCGGGTTCGCTGCTTTGACTCTGCCGAATCTTTTTTAAGCCGCTACGACCCGCGCGAAGTTGCCTGTCTTCTGGTTGATATACGCATGCCGGGCATTTCCGGTCTGGAATTGCAAGACCGTTTGATCGAACGAAAATCCCCTTTGCCCGTGGTTTTCATCACCGGCCATGGCGATGTCCCCATGGCCGTGACAACCATGAAAAAAGGGGCCATGGACTTTATTCCCAAACCCTTTAAAGAAGAAGAATTGCTCAGCGTGGTCGAACGCATGCTGGACCAGGCCCGCGAAGCTTTTGCTGACTATCAGCATGCGGCTAACCGGGATGCACTGATGGGCAAGCTCACAGCGCGTGAATCACAAGTGCTGGAGCGCATCGTTGCAGGTCGCTTAAACAAACAAATTGCGGATGATCTAGGCATCAGCATTAAAACGGTAGAAGCCCACCGCGCCAACATCATGGAAAAGCTGAACGCGAACACCGTGGCTGACCTGCTCAAAATCGCCCTTGGCCCCAACTCCACCAAAGCCTAAGTACCATGAGTGCATCTATCATTGATGGCAATGCCTTGTCTGCACATATGCGCCAACAAGTCAGCGAACGTGTCAAAGCGCTACATACGCAAGGTATCAAGCCCGGTCTAGCTGTGATCTTGGTGGGCGACAATCCTGCAAGCCAAGTTTATGTGCGCAATAAAGTCAAAGCCTGTGAACAAACCGGCATTCATTCACTGCTTGAAAAGCACGATGCCTCTTTGAGTGAATCTGATTTGCTGGCTCGTGTACATGCTTTGAATCAAGACAACAGCATTCATGGCATTTTGGTGCAACTGCCCTTGCCTTCGCACATAGATGCTCAAAAAGTCATTGAAGCCATTGCGCCGGAAAAAGACGTTGACGGTTTTCACGTGGCCAGTGCCGGCGCGTTGATGACGGGTCTACCGGGCTTTTGGCCTTGCACGCCACACGGTTGCATGAAGATGCTGGAACACATTGGCTATTCGTTGCGCGGCAAACACGCCGTAGTCATTGGTCGCAGCAATATTGTCGGCAAGCCCATGGCGCTGATGTTGTTGCAACAAAACGCTACGGTCACGGTATGTCACAGTGCAACCGTCGACTTGAAAGCGCACACCTTGCAAGCTGATGTCATTGTGGCCGCTGTAGGCAAACGCCATGTGTTGACCGCCGACATGGTCAAACCCGGGGCTGTTGTCATCGACGTCGGCATGAACAGAGATGATGAAGGCAAGCTCTGCGGTGACGTTGACTTTGCCGGTGTCAGTCAGGTTGCCTCACACATCACGCCGGTGCCAGGCGGTGTGGGGCCTATGACCATCACCATGCTGCTGGTCAACACACTTGAATCTGCTGAACGTCACGCCATATAAAACTGCATGAACAATCCTTTGCTTGATTTTGCCGGTCTGCCTTTGTTTGACCGCATCAGCCCCGCCGATGTCAATCCAGCCATCGACCAATTATTGACACAAGCAAACGAGGCCTTGACTTTGGTCACATCCGCAGATTTCCCTGCTGATTGGTTACGCATTTCGCAAGTACTTGACGTTGCCACAGAAAAACTCTCCCGCGCGTGGGGTGCTGTCAGCCACTTGCAATCTGTCGCTGACACGCCCGAATTGCGAGCGGCCTACAACGCAGAATTACCGCGCATCACTGAATTTTGGACGCGACTCGGCGCCAATGAAGCTTTGTATGCCAAATACAAAGCCATCGACGCATCCACTTTAAACGCAGAACAAAAGCACGCCCGCGAACTTGCATTGCGTAACTTTGTGTTGTCAGGCGCTGAACTCACAGGCGCAGACAAAGCGCGTTTTGCAGCCATTCAAGAACGCCAGGCGGAGATCAGCCAGTTGTTCAGCGAACATGTACTTGACGCCACGGACGCATGGTCTTTGTTAATCAATGATGAAGACACCGCCGGTATCCCATCGGATGTGTTGCAAGCTGCAAAAGCCGCAGCTCAAGCGGACGGCCACAGCGGCTACAAGTTGACATTGAAAATGCCTTGCTACCTGCCTGTGATGCAATATGCGCACAGCAGCAGTTTGCGCGAAAAACTCTATCGCGCCTATGCCACCCGTGCTTCTGACCAATCAGAACACAAGCAGTTTGACAACAGTGCGCTGCTGCTGGAGATATTGCAACTGCGCGAAGAAGAAGCAGTGCTTTTGGGTTTTCAAAACCATGCACAGGTTTCGCTGGCCAGCAAAATGGCCGAGTCACCCGATCACGTCATACGCTTTTTGCGAGACTTGGCTGTCAAAGCACGACCCTATGCTGAAAATGATCTCAACGAGATGCGCACATTTGCGACTGAGCAACTTCACATGACGGACCCGCAAGCTTGGGACTGGACTTTCATTGGCGAAAAGCTCAAAGAAGCCCGTTACGCGTTCAGCGATCAGGAAGTCAAAGCGTATTTCACTGCGCCCAAAGTGCTTGACGGTTTGTTCAAGATCGTGGAAGCATTGTTTGAAGTGAGCATCCGCAAAGACAACGCACCGGTCTGGCACCCTGGCGTGTCTTTTTACAGAATTGAGCGCAAGGGCGAATTGGTCGGTCAGTTTTACCTCGACCCTGGCGCTCGCCAAGGCAAGCGCGGCGGTGCATGGATGGACGACGTGCGGGCGCGTTGGATGCGGCCTGACAGCGGCCAACTGCAAACACCAGTGGCTCACTTGGTATGCAATTTCGCCGAAGGCATCAACGGACAACCGCCGCTGTTAACGCATGATGATGTGATCACTTTGTTCCACGAATGCGGTCATGGCTTGCACCATATGTTGACGCAGGTGAATGAGCGCGATGTTTCCGGCATCAGCGGTGTCGAGTGGGATGCGGTCGAATTGCCCAGCCAGTTCATGGAAAACTTCTGCTGGGAATGGTCAGCGCTCAAACACATGACTGCACATGTGGACACCGGGCAACCACTGCCGCGCGATTTGTTCGTCAAAATGTTGGCCGCCAAAAATTTTCAAAGCGGTTTACAAACATTGCGTCAAATTGAGTTTTCGCTGCTGGATATGTATTTGCACACACACGCCGTCAATTCGCTGGATGTCATGTCTGTGCTCAAGCAAGTGCGTGATGAAGTGGCCGTCATGCACCCTCCCGCTTTCAATCGCATGCCGCATTCTTTCAGCCACATTTTTGCGGGTGGTTATGCTGCCGGTTATTACAGCTACAAATGGGCGGAGGTGCTCAGCGCCGATGCTTATGCTGCGTTTG
>CANHLD010000110.1 GCA_947461325.1 Comamonadaceae bacterium | reverse complement strand
GAAGTAATCACCGCTGAAGTCATCCGTGTCGAGCACAACCACGTCGTGGTCAATGCGGGGCTGAAATCAGAGGCCTATGTGCCTATCGAAGAATTTAAAAACGACCTCGGTGAAATTGAAGTCCAATCCGGCGACTTTGTGTCGGTGGCCATCAGTTCCGTCGAGAACGGTTACGGCGACACCATCCTAAGTCGCGACACGGCCAAGCGTTTGGCCTCTTGGATGTCACTGGAAAAAGCCCTCGAGTCCGGCGAATTCGTCACTGGCACCACCAGCGGCAAAGTCAAAGGCGGCCTGACCGTGTTGGTCAACGGCATCCGCGCTTTCCTGCCCGGCTCACTCATCGACACACGCCCCATCAAAGACTTGTCGCCGTTTGAAAACAAGACCATGGAATTCAAGGTCATCAAACTTGACCGCAAGCGCAATAACGTCGTGCTGTCACGCCGCGCTGTCATCGAAGCCTCTATGGGCGAAGAGCGTGCCAAGTTGATGGAAAACCTGAAAGAAGGCTCTATCGTTCACGGTGTGGTCAAGAACATCACCGAATACGGTGCCTTCGTCGACCTCGGCGGCATCGACGGTTTGCTGCACATCACCGACATGGCATGGCGTCGTGTGCGTCACCCCTCCGAGGTGGTGGTCGCTGGTCAGGAAATCACCGCCAAGATTCTCAAATTCGATACCGAGAAAAACCGCGTGTCTCTGGGTTTGAAGCAAATGGGTGACGACCCTTGGATGGGCGTGAACCGCCGCTACCCGCAAGGCACGCGCATGCACGGCAAAGTCACCAACATCGCCGATTACGGCGCGTTTGTGGAACTCGAACCCGGCATCGAAGGCTTGGTGCACGTGTCCGAAATGGACTGGACCAACAAAAACGTGGCACCTTCCAAAATCGTGGCCTTGGGCGACGAAGTCGAAGTCATGGTCCTCGAGATCGACGAAGACAAGCGCCGCATCTCTTTGGGCATGAAACAGTGCAAAGCCAACCCTTGGCAAGAATTTGCTTCAGCCACCAAGCGCGGCGACAAAGTCACTGGCCCGATCAAATCCATCACCGACTTCGGCGTTTTCGTTGGCTTGGCTGCTGGCATCGATGGCTTGGTGCACTTGTCTGATTTGTCTTGGAACGAAACTGGCGAAGTCGCTGTTCGCAACTTCAAAAAGGGACAAGAAGTCGAAGCCGTGGTGTTGGCTGTGGATGTGGAGCGCGAGCGCATTTCCCTGGGCATCAAACAACTCGACTCTGACCCGTTCACCAACTTCGTGTCAGTCAATGACAAGGGGCAGATCGTCACCGGCACCGTTAAAACAGTGGATGCCAAAGGAGCGGAAATCGATCTGGGCGAAGACATCATCGGTTACTTGCGCGTCTCGGAAATCAGCCGTGACCGCGTCGAAGATGCCAGCCATGTGCTCAAAGTCGGCGACGAAGTCAGCGCTGTGGTGGTCAACATCGACCGCAAAACACGCAACATCCAGTTGTCCATCAAAGCCAAGGATGCTGCTGACCAAGCAGACGCCATGGCCAACCTGAGCCAACAAAACGCTGGTAATGCTGGCACCACCAGTTTGGGTGCGTTGTTGCGCGCCAAGTTGGACAACAACGAGAAGTGATCTTCTGACACCGTGTCAGAAAATCACACCCACCTGATCGCCACAAAGCCGTCAGGTGGTTTTTTCCAAGATTTTTTTAGTTGAGTTGTATTTCCATGACCCGAAGTGATTTGGTTGAAGAGCTTGCCGCACGTTTTCCGCAACTGGCTCATAAAGATGCCGAGTTCGCGGTCAAGGCTTTGCTGGACGCCATGAGCGAGGCTCTGGTCAAAGGTCACCGCATAGAGTTGCGTGGCTTTGGCAGCTTTTCAGTGAACCGTCGCCCGCCTCGCATGGGCCGCAATCCGCGTTCAGGCGAAAGTGTGGCCATACCGGAAAAACGCGTCCCACATTTCAAACAAGGTAAAGCCTTGCGTGAAGCCATCGAAGTTCGAACCCAGGAAATGCTTGCCAACCCGAGCGGTTCAAAGTCCTGACCTGTCACCCACAAGGGGAATACGCTTGAACTCATTCATCAGGCTGCTTCAGTGGACACTGAAAGCAGCCGTTTTTTTCATACTTTTAGCTTTTGCGCTGAATAACCAAGAAGATGTGTCTGTGCAGTTCTTGTGGGGCTGGCAATGGCGCGCACCCATGGTGCTGGTGCTCTTGATTGTGTTCACATTGGGTGTGATGGTGGGCGTGCTCGGTATGGTGCCACGCTGGTGGCGACAACGCCGCCTGGCTCGCAAAGCCTTGCAGCCACCTGCTGCCGAGTCTCCAAAGAAAACGGTTGAAACCGTAGCGGCGGACATGTATGGGCCTTGATATCGGATGGATTTTCTTTGGCCTGCCGGTTGCATTTATTCTCGGCTGGCTGGCTTCGCGTTTCGATTTACGCCAGTTGCGCATGGAAAACCGCAGCAACCCCAAAGCCTATTTCAAGGGCTTGAATTATTTGCTCAATGAGCAGCAAGACCAAGCGATTGACGCGTTTATCGAAGCGGTTCAACGTGACCCGGACACCTCTGAGTTGCATTTTGCATTGGGTAATTTGTTTCGCCGTCGCGGTGAGTTTGAACGTGCCGTCCGTGTTCACCAACACCTGCTTTCCCGCGCTGACTTGAGCAGCGCAGACACAGACCGCGCGCAATTCGACCTGGCACTGGATTTTGTCAAAGCCGGTATTTTGGACAGAGCAGAAACCGCGTTGCGTCCTTTGCTCGATACGTCATTGGCACCGCAAGCGCTGCTGGCCTTGCTCAGCATTTACGAACGCAGCCGTGACTGGCGCATGGCCGCAGACATTTCCCGCCAACTCGATGGCAAAGGTCAGGGCAATTTTTCTGTTCGCAGATCTCACTATTTGTGTGAGCTAGCCATCGCTTGCAAAGACAAAACGCAAGCTGAAGCACTGCTCAAAGAAGCGATAGAGACGGCCCCAGAGTCGGCAAGACCGCGCATCGCACTGGCTGAACTGCTGGAGCAAGACGCGCGTCATGCCAAAGCCTGTGACCAGTTACAAGAATTGGCGCAATTGGTGCCCTCGGCCATGCCGTTGGTAGCTGCATCGCTTGCCAGACTCGCGCCTTTGGTACAACGACAAATCCCGGTGCTGACGCTGTTACAAGACAGTTACCACGAATTGCAAAGTCTGGATGTGCTGGACGCGATTGTTCATTTGCAAACAACCATGGGGCAAACGGACGGGCGAGAAATGTATGGATTGCATTTGAAAAACCATCCCTCATTGATTGCTGCCACACAGCTTGTATCTGAAGCCAGTTTGAGTCAAGAACAGCTTCCCCAAATTCAACGAGCGCTTGAGCATGCAGCCAAACCTTTGCGGCGTTACCGTTGTGCTGCCTGCGGCTTCGAAGCCTTGCAACACTTCTGGCAATGCCCTGGTTGCCAAGCCTGGGACAGTTACCCGCCAAGGCGAATTGAAGAACTGTGATCAGGCTTTGAAGAACAGTTTGAAATAAGCACTTGTTATTTTTGGTCTTCCAGCTTCACACTTCCATGACCTAGAACTGCTGCAATTGCGCACTTCATTCAAGGGAGTTGGCAGTGAAAAAATGGAGCAGTGTGTGTTTTCTGTGTATGTGCCTATCCTCGGTTCAGGCACTGGAGGTGAACTTAGCCAGCGAAGCGGAACTCGATGGTTTGCGTGGCATCGGTCCACCGTTCACCCGTCGATTGATGGATGAGCGACAACGACACGCGTTCCAAGACTGGCAAGATCTCATGGAACGGGTTGCAGGCATGGGGCCTAAAGTGGCACGCAGTCTGTCACAGCAAGGTTTGACGGTGCAAGGGCACAGTTATGCACCCGAACACCACACGCTTCCTTCCAAAGACTTCAAACACCCCAAACCCTGACACATCATTCATGGCAAGCTCACTTCCTGCGCCTGCCAATCGCTTAAGCTGACACCTTCAGAACTTTAAACAAGCCATGTCACACAGCACCGGTCCCGGATTCCTTGTTTTTCACAGCAACCGCATGGAGCAATTACGCAACTTGCTGGTGAATTACATTCACCAAAACCCCTTAAAGCCGCTGGCTCCTGAAACAGTGCTGGTGCAAAGCAATGGCATGAAGCATTGGTTGACCTTGTCTTTGGCAGAGGACGACGCTCTCGGAATTTGTGCAGCCACCCACATGGTTTTACCCTCAAGCCAGCTGTGGCAAATTTACCGCTGCGTGCTGGGCAAAGACCGCTTGCCCATGGCCATGCCCTTGGACAAATCCCCGTTGGCATGGCGCATATTGCGTCTATTGCCGCTTTGGTTGCGGGATCCGCAGTTCGCACCGCTGGCGCATTACCTCGGTGAAGACACTGGCGGCATTCGCGCCTACCACTTGGCGCAACAACTCGCCGATGTGTTGGATGGCTACCAAAACTACCGCTCTGACTGGTTGACGCAATGGGCAGAGCAATACAACACCTTAGACCGCGGCCAACCGCTGCCATCCTCGCAGGCTTGGCAAGCAGCCATGTGGCGCGATCTGCTGGCGGATGTAGAACAAACAAGCGCTGCCGGCATGGGTTTTGAAGCGCGCTCAGAGGTGCATCAGGCTTTTCTTCAAGCACTTCAACAGCGCGCACCGGGCAGCATCGCCGGTTTACCCGACAGGCTGGTTGTGTTTGGTATTACCGCTTTGCCCATGCAAACCATGCAAGCACTGGTCGCCTTGGGACGACATCTGCCGGTGTTGATGTTTGTGCACAACCCCTGCAGAGAACACTGGGGTCATCTGAATGAAGACTTGTCCACCGGCGGCCATCCGTTATTGGCATCCTGGGGCAAACAAGGTCGCGACTATTTGCACGCCATCGAACAGTTTGAAACTGTCAGCGAAACAGCGCCCGTTTACAACAGCCAATCACTGTTTTTTGATCCGCTAGATGACGCATTGGAATTGCATCAAAAGCCGACGGTGCTGCAAAAGTTGCAATCCCATATTTTGAAATTAACGCTGCCTGAGCCTGTCACATGTTTACCTTCAGACATAGACGACAGCATGGTGTTTGTACAAGCGCATTCAGCACAACGTGAAGTCGAGGTGTTACACGACAAAGTGCTGGCATGGCTCAATGCCGATGAGCAGTTACAGCCCAAGGACATCATGGTCATGGTGCCCGACATGGCTTTGTTTGCGCCGCACATACATGCGGTGTTCGGTCGGTATGCAGGCCAAGGCGAGCCAGGTTTAGATTTGCCGTATTCTGTGACCGACAGCACAACGCGCACCCACCCGTTGGTGCAAGCGGTAGACACCTTGCTGCAACTGCCACTACTTCGATTGAGTTTGCGTGAATGGTTGGGTTTGTTTCAAGTCAAAGCTGTGCGTGAACGCTATGGTGTGAGTGAAGCCGATGTAGCGCAATTGCTAGACTGGTTGACCTCAGCCTGTGTTCGCTGGGGTCTGGATGCAGAACACCGCCTGACGTGGGGCATTCCGGTGGATTTGGCAGACGCTGACCAAAACACCTGGCAGTTTGGTTTGCGTCGCTTGTTATTAGGTTACGCATTAGGTCAGCAGACAGCGCAAGGCATTTGGCAAAACACGGCCTCACAACCCGGCATTGACGGACTCGACGCACCGCTTATCAGCGGACTCTTGCAGTGGCTACAAGACATGAACCACTGCTTGCACGAATTCCAATCCGGGCGAACACCGGCGCAGTGGCTGCCTTTGCTACAACAAACATTGACCCGGTTTTTTAAAACCACGGATGATGCCGATCAGCGTGTGCTGGATCAAATCATGTCGCCATTGCAAGACTGGCTGGCCGAATGTCAATTGGCATCCTTTGATGAGCCCGTGGGCTTGGGTGTGTTGCGCAGTCACTGGATGGCGCAACTCGACAGCATAGGCTTACAGCGTCGCTTTGCGGCTGGCGGTGTGCAATTTGCCACACTCATGCCCATGCGGGCTATTCCGTTCAAAGTGGTTTGCTTATTGGGTATGAATGACAACGCCTACCCGCGCAGCCCCACGCCGCGCGACTTTGATTTGATCAGCCAACCCGGCCAGCACCGCCCGGGTGACCGCGCCAGACGCGAGGATGACAGGTATTTATTTTTAGAAGCTTTATTGTCGGCACGTG
>CANHLD010000109.1 GCA_947461325.1 Comamonadaceae bacterium | reverse complement strand
GATCACTCAGGTCTGCATAAATCAAGCGATCCGAACAGGGATAAATAACTTGTAGCCCATGCGGGTGACAGCCTTGATACACGGCTGCCCTTGCAACACCGCGTCGAGTTTGCGACGCACGCGACTGACAATTTGTTCAATCCTCAGCTTATTGGTGGCCTCTGGCAAATCGATATCGCCGAACAGTTCAATCAATCGGGACATGCTCAATAACTCTCCGGATAGCGCCAGTTCGTACACCAAATTGGCTTCGCTCACCGTCAGACTGATCGGGGAATGGCCGGGTGGCTCCAACTGCAAAGAGGGCATGCGCAACAGCCAAGTGTTGGCAACAGGCGTCGGTGCCATGCGACGGCACAAGGTCTGCAACACGTGGGTGAGTTCGATCGGCTTGACCGGCTTGGTCAGGTAAACATCCGCGCCGGATTCATAACCTTCATGCCGGTCGATACTGCGGACTCTGGCGGTCAACATCACAATGCCGATCTGCGGAAATGCCTGACGCAAACGCTTAGCGATCGACAAGCCGTCCTCCTCAGGCAGGTTCAAATCCAGCACCACCACATGCGGCACGGCCACCGCCAGCGCCTGGTTCAGCTCCGAACCGTCACCCACGCCCTGGACTTCAAAACCGGTGTTTGTCAGATGGTCTTCCAGCGCTTCCCGCAACGCAATATTGTCTTCAACAAGAATGATGTGGTTGGCGGCCTTTGGCATAAATATTTTTGTTTTAATAATTAATTATGTTGATTTTATTGAATTTAATATATTTACTCGATCTCAGGATTTCTCAGATTTTTCAAAGGCTCTGACATAGATTAAAGGAGTCCAAAAACCAGCCTTATCCCACCCGTCATGATGTCGTCCCGCCCTCAGCCAGAACACCGATTGCCCAGTGCCGCACTGTGGGTCAGGTGTTTGCTGATGTTGGTACCGGTTTTTGGCTGGACATGCGCCGGGGCGGACCAGGTCCCACCCGGCACGTCAGTGCAAGGCATCGGAGAATTTACGGCCAATGTCGGGGCGGATGCGCCATTGAAAATTTTTCAACTCGGTGTTGCTGCCACCTTGCTCATGTGGAGCCTGGTGCAATGGGCGCTGTCCTACAAACGTCTGTACGGCGTGATCAGCTTCACACTGGTGTTTTTCCTGGGCAGGTTATTGACGCAAAGTGAACAACTGGGAAATTACCTGAATCGGAACAGCAATCAAAATCACCTGCTGCTGATGCTGTTTTCAGTCGGCTACGCCATGAATGCCTTGTATCTTTTGCATTTGCTGCTGACTGATCCTGAAAAACAAACACAGCGAAGAAAAATTTTCTATGCAGCTTATGTTGTCACCGTCGCTATCGGGGCCGCGTTTGTGTTCATACCCAGCGGCAATTTCATACCTGCTGCAGTCGGTTTGTTTGTAGCCGTAGCGACTGTGATAGGTTTGGATTTCTATGACTCACTGAGTGACACATCGGTTCCCGCCAGCGTCATGAAAATACGCTGGATTGTTTCAAGTGTCGCTCTGAGCATTTTTGTCTTTAGTCTCTTATGCGCAGTCGAACTCTCCGGCTTGCTTTCAAAAAACCCAACTATCTATGCTGCTTGTGAATTACTGTGGCTGCTTTCGGCTTTTCTCATCATCCACTTGATCACCCTGACTGATCGACATACTTTCGAAGAACGGTGCAAACAAGCCAGCGACGCCCAACAACTGGCGGCGCATGAAACCCAATTGCGCATGAATCAACAAAGGTTTTTATCCATGTTGATGCACGAAATTCGCACGCCTTTGAGTGTGATCAAAATCAGCACAGACATGATCATTCAAGATGTGCCTGACATAGACCATAAAAAAATATGGGTAGACCGGATTGATGTGGCGATAGACAACATCACCCAAGTAATTGAAAACTGCGTGCAGGCAGAAAAACACGAAGAGGGTTTGATCAAGCCGCAAATCTCACGCTTTTTGGTAGAGCAAGAACTCGCTGACATGTCCAGTCAATATGCTGCGGCCAATGCCGAGTATGCGTCGCGCATAGAGGTAGCCATGGACGCCAGTGACAGAAATTGGCTGGAAACAGACAAGCATTTCTTGCGGTCCATGCTGCTCAACCTGTTGAGCAATGCCGTGAAGTACTCACCGCCTTTCACCACTATTTATTTGCGCTTGTACAAATTAAAAAATCAAACGCCAGCGATGATGCACTTCGAAATAGAAAATGACATCGGCAAAGCAGGAACCCCTGACCAAGCGCTGGTGTTTCAACGCTACTACCGTGCCGAAACCGCCAAAAAATATGCAGGAACAGGACTTGGTTTATGGCTTTCACAAATCATGGCGCAACAATTGGGCGCCCGTATAAACATGGAACTGACCACTCACCAAACCATACGCTTTCATTTCGCCATCCCTGTCACTCAGCACCCTTAACCCCTCAGGAACACATATATGAAATTTCTCAATAAAGTATTTAACGGCGAGCCTGCAGATAAAACACTCCCCAAAGAATTACCGCTGCATAACATGCTGAATTTGAAAGATGAATTGGATATCACACCGCTGGATGAGCTCGCCGCTGGAGAGCAGAAATTAGCAGATAAACCCCATGCGACACCTCTGTATGAGGCAGGTTTTCCAAATAACGCATCCCTAGAAAATGAATTCGCCTATTTGGAAAAATATGAAAAACTGCAAAACAAAATAGATACATCGGAGCTCTACGATATTTTCAGTATGCTCGAGACCATATCCCGCTCAATCAGCGAAATGAATCAGCACAAAGGTAAGCCAGATGAATTTCTGGAAACTTGGAAGCCTCTGCTGACCAATATTGAAAACTTCACAGTCAAGAAGAAGCTGCTGGAATCTATCGAGGCGCAAATGAACCAAACCATCCTCGAGATGCGCGAAATTCATCAAAAAATGTTCGACTCTATCGGCGTAGTCCGGGCCTATAACAACGAGCGCGAAGCTATTTATGCAGCCAGAAGAGAACTGGCTGATGATCTTGAGAAAAAACTGCGCACGCTCGAGAAACCGCAGTTATAAGAGCAACGCGCTAGCGCATCAACACATAGGACCGGTGCACTACCCGCCGTTGGTCTGCGGGTATTTCCAATATCTTTTCCTTGAATGTCGCCATGTCGTATGCAGGTAACCAGTTCATAGGTTTTTTGGTTGCGACCACGATGACCCACTCTGTCATCAAGTCTTTGTCGAATTCAGCAGGCGCAGTCCACTCCAACTCCAGTCTGTAGCCCATCGAAGATGACGGGACAGTCACGGGCTGGGTGATGTAATTATTTTTTTCTAATTGGCTTGGAAATAATCGGGTGACATTGTCTTTAACCAATGATGTTTTCCAATTGAAGATGCTGATGTACATGGGCGATGTGGGAAGTATGCCGATCGACATGGCATCCCCGGACCTGTAACTGTTGCGGTTGAGTTCAAGCTTCAAATCGAAGCTGGCGTCTGCTGTCGTCGTTGGTGGTTCAACATCTACCACCATAGAAACCGTGCAAACCTGTGCGCCTTGAATCGATTTAACGACTTCAGAAACCACTTCGCTTTTACGGATCCGACCTTCAACCAATGTCCAAGTGTGTCGATTGATTTCACATTTTTTATCGTCCGCTTGCCCTGCATGTTGGTTGCAATACATACGTTGATCAAACGACAATCGCTCGCCTGTAACAGTGGAGATGGCTTTGACCTTGGCAGCGTCTCTTGCGTTGGCACAGGCTTGGTTTCTGGAGATATCAGGTCCGAAAAAAAAGTCTGCTTTGACATCCACTGGAACGGCCTGCGTCGACTGTGCATGTATGGCTGTCAATAAAAACAAGGCAATGGCACGGTATGTATACATTGCGGATTTTTTTATCTGAAAGCCACCACATGCTGCCGGTCACCCGACAGTTGAGGCTCTTGAATCTTTTGAATACCTAATGCGTGACGCGAGGTGTGTAAGTGCACGTAATCTGCCAATTCACCTAAGCTTATTAACTTGTCATGGTTGCTGTCAGCAGCTCCTGCCAGACCCTTGAGAAGGTAAAAACTGAACACACCGTGTTTCAAGCCTGCGTCCCCATAGGCTGACTGACTTCGCGTGCCAGCAGTCAATATATTGGTATTTCCATTTGAGGACTCTAAACTCAATTTAATGGACACACCGCGCTGATTTTGAGCCAGTGTTTGTCCTGCGCGGTTCGTACCGCTGAAGCAAGTATCCAAAAAGACAGTGACAGATTTAGCATCCAACTGATTGAGTTGAGAGATCAATGTGGTTTGATTGATTGCGGTTTCTTCGAGCAAATCCGTATTCACATCGAAAGGCAACCAGTAGAGGTGCTTGGCGGTGTCTTGCGTGACACCATGGCCGCTGAAAAATATGTAGACATCGGTTCGCCCCTTGTTCACATGGGCTGGCAACCAGTATTTGAAAGCCAGCAAAAGATCAGCGCGTTGCGCTTGCGAATCGATGAATGTTTTAATGTTGCTCGGTGCAATGCCCAGAAAGCGACTGGCATACGCGCGAAACTCTGACGCGTCATTGGCTGCAAAACTGGCAACCGGTAACTTGCCGTAATTTTCAACACCCACGATGATGGCGACGGCATCACGCGTCTTGGGAGTGGCTATCGAATTGGATGGGCTTTTGGGTTGGGTACCTGAGTATTTTTCCGGCGAGACGCTCAGGCCATCAGTCTTTTTTTTTTCAAGCTCAGCAAGTGGCGCTAAAGACGTTTTATCTGCCGTTTTGGGTTCATTGACCGCCGCAGGTTTACTCATGAATTGGTTGTTTGACCACATACCAGACAAGGCCGCGCGTCCGTCAGGGAACGAATAAGTACCCTTGCCATTTCGTTTACCAAATTGGTATTGGCCCACATATTTTTCGCCATTCGCGAAAAAGTAAATGCCAAACCCGTGTTTCATGCCGTTTTTGAATTCACCTTGGTAGTAATCACCTTGGAACTTATCTGCAGTGAATTCGAGTATTCCGCGCCCTTCGAATTTTCCGCGAACGAAATCACCAGCATATGAATAGTCGGCTTCATCCACAATGCCTCTGCACTCATGCCACTGACTCACATCATTACCCTTGCAACTGGGCAAAACAGTTTGCGCATGGCTCAAGCCGATACTCATCACCCAGCCAGCCATAACCCCTAAAGCAATCGCAGACCATTTCATCATTGGCTCACACCTGCTGAAGAGTCTTTCAATGCTTTGGCATGGGCTTGCTGCTGCAAATTGAGTTGAGACAACTCTTTGCTCAGCTTTCTTTTGTCTTCATTCAAAGTTTGCTGCTGAGCTGCTATTTTTTTACGGTTTTCAATCAATTCAGCTTTGCGCCCCATGATTTCAGAAGTAGATTTGTTATCCGAATGAGTCACCGGAACAACCGGAGCTATTGGCGCCACATAAGGGGTCTCTCCATGCAAGTCCGCGCCTTTCAAGGCTACTTGCGTCTCAGGTACTGGTTTGGTGTTGGGGGTGGCATTAGCCGTAGCGATGGCGTTCAATTTTTTTTGTACCCTGCTCTCCACCACAGAAGTCAAAATTTCTAAGTCCAGTATCTTTTCATCTGCATCAATTTGTCGCTTTGCAGCTTCAAGGTTTTGCTGAGTTTTTTCGATTCGTGCTTTTTCATTTTTTAACTTTTGACTCCAAGCAGTCAAACGAACAGATTCTTTCTGAAGTGCCGTCTGTTTGGCCCGGTCCTCACGCAACTGTGTCTGAATCTCTGCAGCTTGAGTTGCTGCCTGCGGTTGCGCTTGTTTGATATCTGCCAATTGTTGACTGACCTGTTGCAATTGAGTTTGGGCCAAAGCCAGCTTTTCATCCTGCTGCTTCAACTGCTCGCTCAATGCACCTGCTGTTTCAATCATGGCATGGGAAGTATGAGTAGATCTTTCTACCAACAATGAACCCAACAGCGCTATGAAAGCAGTCATTAAAAAGAACACAAGCCAGACCAACTTCATGGTCATACTCCTTCAAACCGCTGATAAATTATTTAGATTCGTTGCCGGACTGATTGTTTGCTTTTAATTCACGCGCAGCTTCAATCTCTTTTTCCAACTCTTCAAATGCTTTGGTTTTTCTGACCTTGGCAGCCATGATGTTGTTCTTCTTGATCTCTTTGGCTAAGATTTTTTTCAATTCCTC
>CANHLD010000108.1 GCA_947461325.1 Comamonadaceae bacterium | reverse complement strand
GATGTAATCAGCCACGGCTTTGATTTCGCGGTCATTCAATTTAGCAGCAACCTGACCCATTTGCAGGCTGTTCTTGCGAATACCATCGCGGAACTGGGTCAATTGCGACACCGTGTAATCAGCGTGTTGGCCGCTCAAGCGCGGGTATTGAGAAGGTATGCCGGCGCCGTTGGGGCTATGGCAACCGGCACATGCAGGAATTTGTCTGTCGGCAATGCCACCGCGGTAAATTTTTTCACCCAAGGCAGCCAAGTCTTTGTCTTTGGCGAAACCGGGCTTGGCTTTGGTGCTGGCCAAGTACGCGCCCACATTGCGCATATCGTCATCGCTGAGTGCTGAGGCAAAGCCGAGCATGACAGCATTGGCACGCTTGCCTGATTTGAACTCGGCCAATTGCTTGGCAATGTATTCGGGGTGTTGTTGTGCCAACTTGGGGTTTGCAGGAATGGCTGAATTGCCCTCAGCGCCGTGACAACTGGCGCAAACGCCATTGAAAATAGCGGATCCCTTGGCCGGGTCGGCTTTGGCGGGTGCATTGCCTTCAGCATGCGCGCTCAGGATAAAGCCCGTCACACTGACGGACAACAGCAGTCGGACAAAAAAAGTCATGGTGTTTGAATAGGAATTAGTCAATTCGACATTCTACAATGCAGGCCTGCACCCACCGGGTTGCGCGCAAAGAATAACCATGGCCCACCCCCCAATCGCAGTGGATGCAATCCATACTGATCGCGTCAAACAAGCTGTCGGATGGCTCCACACGGCGCGTTTTTTAACCACTGCCGCCCAGCTTCACCATTTACCAGCCTATGACCAGCCGGAAATCGCTTTTGTCGGCCGCTCCAATGCCGGTAAATCCACCTGCATCAATGTGTTGACCCAACAGCGCCAACTGGCTTATGCCTCCAAAACACCGGGGCGTACCCAGCACATCAATTTGTTTGCCTTGGGCCGCCAGAACCAGACCGACACCGTGCTGGCCGATCTGCCGGGTTACGGCTATGCCGCTGTGCCTAAGTCCGACAAAATCCGCTGGCAGCGCGTCATGGGCAATTACCTGATGACCCGCGACAACCTCAAAGGCGTGGTGCTGATGTGCGACCCGCGCCTGGGCTTGACCGAGTTGGATGAAATTTTGCTCGAAGTGATTCGCCCCAAAGTCGAAGAAGGCTTGAAATTTCTCATGCTGTTGACCAAGGCCGACAAACTCAACCGCAGCGAAGCCGCCAAGGCCTTGTCGATTGCCAAATTGCAATCCGGTGGCGGCGAAGCGCATTTGTTTTCCTCGCTGAAAAAACAAGGCGTCGAAGACGTCAGCCTCAAACTGTGGGAATGGACCCATCCCGCCACGGTTGTTCTGCCATGATCCGAAGCGAAATAGTTTCATTACCTCACGGCATCACACTCGATTGCCGGGTCAGCGGCCAATCGGGTCAACCGGTCATGCTGTTTTTGCACGGCTTCCCGGAGGCTGCTTTCGCCTGGGATGAATTGCTGTTGCACTTTGGCCAAGCCGCTCATGGCGGTTATTTGTGTGTGGCGCCCAATTTACGCGGCTACGCCGGATCATCTGCTCCAACCGATGTGAAAGCCTACCGAGCCAAAGAACTGGTCAAAGACATCATTGCCTTGAAACAGCATTTTTCAGGGGAACAGCCGTTGGCCTGCCTGGTCGCCCACGATTGGGGTGGCGCGGTGGCTTGGAACATGGCGAACCAGCATCCGGCGCTTATGCAAAAACTCGCCATCATCAATTCACCGCATCCGGGCACTTTTTTGCGTGACCTGAAAAACGACAGCAAGCAACAATCGTCTAGCGATTACATGAATTTTTTGATTCGCGAAGATGCTGCTCGCCTGCTGAAAGAAGACGACTTTCGCCGCTTGTGGACATTTTTTTCCAACATGGGTGCAGAAAACGGTCCGTATGCATGGTTGGACGAAGCCACCAAAGACAAGTACCGCCAAGTCTGGAACCAAGGCTTGGATGGCGCATTGAACTATTACCGCGCTTCGCCTTTGCGTCCGGCCACCGCCAAAGATCCGGCGGCCTCTGTCATCGATTTGCCGCTGGAGATGTTGCGCATTCTGGTGCCGACCTTGGTCATTTGGGGCATGCAAGACACGGCGCTTTCCCCGGGTTTGATTGACGGTTTGGAAGATTTTGTGCCCGACTTGGAACTGCACCGGGTTGAAGAGGGCACGCATTGGCTGGTGCATGAACAGCCTGAACTCGTCATCGAAATTATCAGAAACTGGATCCGCTGATACGTTATACAACTCGCTATGTTTATTTAATCGGGGCTCGTCAGTTTGACGTGATCCAACATGGCTACTTTTTTACATGTCGGTTGCGGTACCAAATACAAAAAAGCCACCACGCGCGGTTTCAATACGCGTGAGTGGAATGAGCTTCGGTTGGATATCGACCCCAAGGTCAAACCGGATGTGATTGGCAGCATCACCCAAATGACAGCCGTGCAAAGCCAAAGCATGGACGCCATTTACTCCAGCCACAATATCGAGCATCTCAATGCCTATGAAGTGCCAGCGGCGCTGTCAGAATTTAAACGTGTACTCAGCAACGATGGTTTTTTGGTGCTGACCTGTCCGGACTTGCAATCGGTGGCGGAATTGATAGCCCGCGACAAATTGATGCAACCGGCCTACAACTCTGCGGCTGGACCGATCAATCCCTTGGACATGGTCTTTGGTTTACAAAGTGCGATTGCCAAAGGCAACCACTTCATGGCGCACCGCTGCGGTTTCACACAAAAGGTGTTGGTGGCCACGCTCAAAGCAGCAGGCTTTGCGTCAATCGCCTCAGCCAGACGACCGACCGCGTTCGATTTGTGGGTTCTGGCCAGCAAAGTCAAATTGAAAGATACCGAGTTACAAGATTTGGCGATGGCGCACTTCCCAACCAATATCAGCGCTGCACGTATACCGATGGCTGACCCTCAGGCCGCGACTTGAAGCGTTTGTGCACCCAATAGTATTGGGCGACTGAATTCAGCACCTGTTGCTCTATGTCGCGGTTCATCCACCGAACATCGGCTTGTATATCGTCGCTTGGAAAAGAGGACCAGACCGGGCCGAGTTCTACGGCATAGCCTTGCGGCGTCAAACGAGTGACCAAGGTACACACCCGAGCGCCTGCCAGTTTGGCAATGCGCGGCAAGGTGTTGGTGGTGGCTGCATTGACCCCGAAAAAATCCGCCCATATGGCACCTTGTATGCCAAAGTCCATATCGGGTGAATAGTGCAAACGCATACCTTGGCGCAATATTTTCAGCAAGGGTTGAGCGCCGTCGTTGCGTTGCACCGACTGCACATGGCCGGAGCGGTTGCGGCCCTTCATCACCCAATCTTCCACATAGGCATTGCGCAAGGGCACATAAACACACGCCATGGGAACGCGCTTGAGCACGGTCATGGCCACGCCACCCGCATCTAAGCCAACGAAATGCGGTGCCAGTACAACCAAAGGCGACTTGTCGTCAAAAATTGAAAAATCACCCGTGAATTGAAAACGCTTCTCGAGTTCAGATTCTGATGCGTGCCACAACCACGCCCGGTCCCACAGAGACTGCCCTAACAAAATGAAATGTGTTTTGGCCAGTTCTTGTAGCTCAGACTCACTGAGTCGAGGGAAACACAGTTTGAGATTGGTCAACACCACATGGCGTCTGCGTGCAGACGCGACATAAAACAGCCATCCCGTGCCCCGACCTAACAGCCTCAGCCATGACAAAGGCAAACGACCGATCAGACCCATGAAGATGGCCAATGGATTCACGCCAACTCCTCGCGGCGCGGGCGTTTAAACCGGGCATACCCCCACAGGTATTGTTCGGGACATTGCCTGATCAAAGCCTCCATGGCTTTGTTGATTTGCAACACAGCAGTCACCAAATCGTCTGAGAGTTCTTCTTTCATAGGTTCAACATGGATGCAATAACCTTGATCGCCAGGGAGCCGTTCACCCCAGGCTACCAATATTTGAGCACTGGTTTGCATGGCCAGTTTGGCACCGAGTGTCATGGTGTAGGCAGGCCGTCCCCACATGCTCGACCACATTCCCATGCCATCCGGTGGTACCTGGTCCGGCAGCAAGCCCACCGAATGGCCGCGCCGCAAAGCTTTGAGCAATTGACGCACGCCGTCCATGCTTGCAGGCACTGCATTGAGATGAGGTTTTTCGCGCGCATGCACCAACAATTGCCTGAGCCAGGCTTGTCTGGCTGGCCGGTACAGCACGGTCATTGCGCCGTGTGCGTCGCCAAAGCGCTGAGAAAAGCTGGGTGCGGTGATTTCAAAACAACCTAAGTGCGGTGTCATGAACAACACACCTTTGCCGCGTTCAAAGGCTTGTGTGATGTGCTCAGCGCCGTTCCATTGCACGGGCATGGGAGCGCCGAACCAGACACGAAAGGATTCGAGCGCTTGACAACCGGCGGCACCCACTGCAGCCCTGACTTGCGCAAAGCTGTAACCGGCTTGATGGGATTGCTCACGAAATTGTTTTCTGTAACGCGGCGATAACGCCCAGGTGACCCATCCGAGCAGCCAGCCGATTCGCTGCATCCAAGGCAGGGACAAAATCGACAGCCAACGGATCAAAAAAGTCATAGCGTTTAATTTGAATAGAATACCTATTGTCGCTGAGTTAATGAAGCAACTTGCAGGGCGACACACTCGCAAGAGTCGGCTGTTCATCAGTCATCTGCTAAAGCGTTCGCCAGACTCTCATGTGATGGCAACGCATCATCAATCAACTGGAGTTTTACATGGCGAACGATTATCTTTTCACATCCGAATCCGTCTCTGAAGGTCACCCCGATAAAGTGGCTGACCAGATTTCTGACGCTATTTTGGATGCCATCTTCAAACAAGACCCGCGCAGCCGCGTGGCAGCTGAGACGCTGACCAACACCGGCTTGGTGGTGTTGGCCGGAGAGATCACGACCAACGCGCATGTCGACTACATACAAGTCGCACGCGACACGATTCAACGCATCGGTTATGACAACACCGAGTACGGCATCGACTACAAAGGTTGCGCTGTCATGGTTTGCTATGACAAACAATCCAACGATATTGCACAGGGTGTGAACCACGCCTCTGACGATCACCTGAACACCGGCGCCGGTGACCAAGGGTTGATGTTCGGTTATGCGGTCAAGGAAACCCCAGACCTGATGCCCGCACCCATTTACTACGCGCACCGTTTGGTTGAACGCCAAGCGCAACTGCGCCGCGACGGCCGCATGCCTTTTTTGCGTCCCGACGCCAAAAGCCAGGTGACCATGCGCTATGTGGACGGCAAACCTCACAGCATTGACACCGTGGTATTGTCTTCACAGCACAGCCCGGACCAAAGCGAAACACCGACCAAGATGAAAGCCTCTTTCATCGAAGCCGTGATCGAGGAAATCATCAAACCCGTGCTGCCTAAAGAATGGCTGAAAGACACGCGTTACCTGATCAACCCGACCGGCCGTTTTGTGGTCGGTGGCCCGCAAGGCGATTGCGGCTTGACCGGACGCAAAATCATTGTTGACACTTACGGCGGTGCTTGCCCGCACGGCGGCGGCGCATTCAGCGGCAAAGACCCTAGCAAGGTGGACCGCTCTGCAGCATATGCTGCACGCTATGTCGCGAAAAATGTGGTGGCCGCAGGACTGGCCACTCAGTGCCAGGTGCAGGTGGCTTATGCCATCGGTGTGGCCAAGCCCATGAACGTGACCGTGAACACCCAGGGCACCGGCGTCATCAGCGATGAAAAAATCGCAGCGCTGGTGAACGAACATTTCGATCTGCGCCCTAAGGGCATTATTCTGATGCTGGACCTGTTGCGTCCCATTTATGAAAAGACAGCAGCCTACGGCCACTTTGGCCGAGACGAACCTGAGTTCACTTGGGAGAAAACCGATAAGGCAGCAGCACTCCGTGCTGCTGCTGGGCTGTAAGCCCACCTTGCGTCAGCAAGGCATCGGTTTTCGGGCGGAGTTCATATTGGCGTAGCCAATGTGAACGCAGACCAAAAAACGGACAAAGCCCAAGCGCTGCTTGCAGCGGCCGGGCTGTAAGCACGGCACCCGCGAAGCGGGGACTTGGGCTTTGGGGCGAAGCTCATATCGCGCAAGCGATGTGAGCGAAGACCACAAGGCCTGCTTGCAGCGGCCGGGCTGTAAGCACGGCACCCGCGTGATTCACTCCAACCCGTAACGCCTGCACAGCGCATCACGTTGTGTAGGCTCAAAATTGATGCGCTGCACATCCCCATCTACCG
>CANHLD010000107.1 GCA_947461325.1 Comamonadaceae bacterium | reverse complement strand
CCGGGTTCGTCATCAAATGGCCGACATTGCGCAAAAACAGTAACGAGCGGCCGTGCAATTTCACTTCTGCATTGCCCTTGGGCGAATGGTAAACACGGTCAGGGTTGAGGCCGCGCTTGAAACTTTGGCCGCCTTTGGTGACGTCTTCGGTGAGTGTGCCTTTCAAAATCCCCAGCCAATTGCTGT
This sequence comes from Comamonadaceae bacterium, assembly GCA_947461325.1. Taxonomy (GTDB): domain Bacteria; phylum Pseudomonadota; class Gammaproteobacteria; order Burkholderiales; family Burkholderiaceae_C; genus Limnohabitans. Next base: position 6,113 of record CANHLD010000107.1, on the reverse strand, counting down.
AGGCCAGCAGTTTGTCCTCGGCGTCCACGGCGGCGACGGAATCTTCCAAGTCCAAAATGGTGGAGAGCGCGGCTTCAACCACCAAATCGCTGACGCCTGCTTGGTCGGTGGAACCAATCGGGCTTGTAGGGTTGATTTGAATGTCTAAATGCAAGCCGTTGTGCACCAACAGCACAGAAGAAGGATGTGCAGCATCGCCCTGGTAACCGACAAATTGTTTCGGGTCTGCCAGCGCAGAAGTTTTGCCGCCTTTCAAGGAGACCACCAAAGCGCCTTTGACCACAGCGTAGCCGGTGGAATCAATGTGCGAGCCTTGTTTCAACGGAACAGTGCGGTCCAGCACGTAGCGCGCGTACTCAATCACTTTGGCGCCGCGTTTCTCGTTGTAGCCCGGGCCTTTGGCACAGCCGTTGTCTTCAGAAATGACGTCGGTGCCATACAGCGCGTCATACAGCGAACCCCAGCGTGCGTTGGCGGCGTTCAAGGCGTAGCGGGCGTTCAAAATCGGCACCACCAATTGCGGACCTGCCTGCAAAGCCAGTTCCGCGTCCACGTTGGTGGTGGTGGCTTTGGCTTTGGCAGGGACTGGCACCAAATAGCCGATGTCATGCAAAAACGACTGGTAGGCCTTCATGTCGGTGACCGGGCCGGGATGTGCTTGGTGCCATTGGTCCAACTCAGTTTGTAAGCGATCACGTTCGGCCAATAAGGCTTTATTTTTAGGCGCCAGGTCTTGCACCAACTGGTCGAATCCCTTCCAGAAAGTGACGCTTGAGACGCCGGTGCCGGGCAACACCTGTTGGTCTATGAAGTGATACAAAGGCGAGGCCACATGGAGCTTATAGAGTGATGTGCGCTGAGTCATTCAAGGCTTTCTAAGGGATAAAAAGGAAGGTCGGGGGTTTTCACCGATAATTTTGTATTTTAGGGAGTTCGCTGTGGGAAATTTCAAACTAGTTGCTGCCGCACTGGCGATCAGTGCTTCTACGTTCGCATTGGCTGAATCTGAAATAAGTATTTATGGCGGCGTTCAGGGTTCTCCACACTCTACGGTTGAAAACACAAGCACCGGAAATTCCTTGTACACAGGATGGAAAGGTGACTCGTTTTCATTCCCTATTTATCTCGGTGCGCGATACACCCATTGGCTGGATGACAAATGGGGTTACTCGGTGAACTACACCCACACCAAAGCCATTGCCACAGACCAGAGTGGTTCAACTGACGGCTACACCCGGCTTGAATTCACTGATGGCGCCAACCCGGTCACAGTGCTGGCCATGCGTCGTTTCTCCTACAGGGAAATCAAACCTTATGTGGGCGCTGGTTTAGGTATTTCGGTGCCTCACGTTGAAGTGCAGTGGAGTGGCAGTACCAAAACTTTCGAATACCAGTATGGCGGACCGGTGGCCACGGTGGTCGCTGGTTTCAGTTATCCCTACAGCGACAAGTGGAGTTTGTTCACAGACTTCCAAATGCATTACATGAAAATGAATGTCGCCATTGACGGCGGTCGTTTAAAAACCAATCTGATCACCAATGCATTGAACGTCGGAGTCAGCTACCGCTTCTGATCGTCAACATGCAACAGGTTCAGCAAGATTTGCTGGCAGCGCTGGCCACTGCCCTGGAAGCTTTGTCGCCCGGCAGTGGCGGCAAGGCGCGTTTTGAAACGCCTAAAGTGGCATCCCATGGTGACTGGGCCGTCACCGCAGCCATGCAACTGGCCAAACCTTTGGCTCGCAATCCGCGTGAACTCGGTGAGCAATTGCGCCAAAGCTTGCTAGACAGCGAAGCAGGCAAGCGTTGGTTGACAGCCATTGAAGTGGCAGGTCCTGGTTTTCTTAATTTGCGCCTCAAGCCCCAAGCCAAGCAGCAAGTGGTGAGGGAAGTGTTGAGCGCCCCGGCAGCATTCGGCCGACAGCCGCCCCATGGGCAAAAACTGCTGGTCGAGTTTGTGTCTGCCAACCCCACCGGTCCTTTGCATGTCGGTCACGGCAGACAGGCGGCGCTGGGTGACGCGATTTGCCATTTGTTCGATACCCAAGGCTGGTCGGTACACCGCGAGTTTTATTACAACGACGCCGGTGTGCAAATTCAAACGCTGGCCCATTCCACACAATGCCGCGCCAAAGGCATCAAGCCCGGTGACCCGCAGTGGCCTGAGAACGCCTACAACGGTGAATACATCGCTGACATTGCGCAAGATTTTTTGGCCAAGGAAACGGTCAATGCGGATGACCGCAGCTTCACTGCCAGTGGCGATGTGAACGATTTGGAAAATATCCGCGACTTTGCCGTGGCGTATTTGCGCCGTGAACAAGACCTGGACTTGAAAGCCTTCGAGGTTAAGTTTGACCACTACTACCTAGAGTCCAGTTTGTACACCGATGGCCGGGTCGAGCGCGCCGTGGCCAGTTTGCATGCTTCTGGCCACACCTACGAGCAAGACGGTGCTTTGTGGTTGCGCTCTACCGACTTCGGCGACGACAAAGACCGGGTGATGCGCAAGTCTGACGGCAGCTACACCTATTTTGTGCCCGATGTGGCGTATCACTTGGCCAAGTGGGAACGCGGTTTCACCAAAGTCATCAATATCCAAGGCACCGACCACCACGGCACCATCGCCCGGGTCCGCGCTGGCTTGCAAGCTGCGTCTGTGCAACAAGGTTTGCAGATTCCCAAAGGCTACCCGGACTATTTGCTGCACACCATGGTGCGCGTCATGCGCGGCGGCGAGGAAGTGAAGATTTCCAAACGCGCCGGCAGTTACGTCACTTTGCGCGATTTGATCGAGTGGACCAGCAAAGACGCGGTGCGTTTCTTTTTGCTCAGCCGCAAAGCCGACACCGAGTATGTGTTCGATGTGGATTTGGCGCGTTCCAAAAACAATGAGAACCCGGTGTATTACGTGCAGTACGCGCATGCGCGCATTTGCTCGGTATTGCGCACGGCCTGCGATAAAAATGAAGACATGGTCAAGCAACAGGCCAAAAACCTGAATTGCGATGAAACATCGGTGCTGGCAGGCTGGGCGGTCAAAAACCCTGATCAGGTGGCACTCCATGCCTTAGACAGTGCGCCAGCACAGGCATTGATGATGTTGCTTGCCAAGTACCCGCAGATGCTGGCGCAGGCTTGCGCAGATTTGGCCCCGCACGACGTGACGTTTTATTTGCGTGATCTTGCTGCTTGCTACCACAGCTATTACGATGCAGAACGAATTCTGGTTGAAGACAAAGACATCATGCAAGCGCGTGTTGCATTGGTGGCAGCCACGGCGCAGGTATTGCGTAACGGATTGGCTTTGTTGGGCGTCGGTGCGCCGCAAAGCATGTAGGGGTAAATCACATGGCAAGAATCCACCCGCAGCGCGGCAACACATTGGTAGGTTTCATCCTCGGCTTGATAGTCGGTTTGACCATCGCGCTTGGCGTGGCCGTCTACGTCACCAAGGTGCCGATTCCTTTTTTGAACAAAGGCCTCACCCGCAATGCTGACCAAGATGCGGCCGAGGAAAAGAAAAACAAAGACTGGGACCCGAACGCGCCTTTGTATGGCAAGAACCCGGCTCCAGTCACACCCTCAGAAACCGCCAAGCCTGTCAAGCCAGGTGAAGCGCCTGCGCCTGCTGCCCCGTCAACTTCTGAAGACCCCTTGGGAGATTTGGCAGCCAGCAAAGCGCAACAAGCCGATGCGTTTCAGTATTTTGTTCAAGCCGGTGCTTTTCTCTCCAGCGCAGAAGCTGACAGCCAACGCATCAAACTCTCGCTCGCAGGGTTTGAGCCGGTGATCACCCAGCGTGATCAAGACGGCAAAGTGATTTACCGGGTGCGCGTCGGTCCCTACGACAGCAAAACACAGGCTGAACAAACACAGTCACAACTGAAATCCAATAAATTCGAATCTGCATTGATTCGGGTGCAACGCTGAACCAGAAAGGTATTGTCATGAAACGCCGTCAATTCACATCCCTGGGTACCACCACCTTGGCTGGTGCTGTGCTCGGTCACCTGCCCGCATCGCTGGCGCAGCCCTTAGCTTTCAAAGCGGGCACAGACTACCTCGTTTTATCCAAGGCATTGCCCACCGAGGCCACCAAGGGCAAGATAGAAGTGCTGGAGTTCTTTTGGTACAACTGCCCGCATTGCAATGCTTTTGAACCGTCTCTCAGCGCGTGGGGCAAAAAACTGCCCAAAGATGTCGAGTTGCGACGCGTGCCTGTACGTTTCAGAGAAACATTTGAAGCCCAGCAACGTGCTTATTACGTGTTGGAAGCTTTGGGCAAAGTCGAAGAACTGCAATCCAAAATGTTCGCGGCCATCCATGTTGAAAAACAAACCTTGGAAAAGCAAGATGCGTTGGTGGCCTGGGCTGAGAAAAACGGCATACCTGCGGCCAAGTTCAACGAGTTGTTCAATTCTTTCTCGGTCGTCAGCAAAGCCCGCCGGGCAGCGCAGCTGCAAGAACAATTCAAGGTCGAGGGTGTTCCCGCCCTCGGTATCGGTGGACGTTTTTATGTCGACGGCAGTTTGGCCGGCAGCATGGAACGGGCGTTACAGATCACAGATTTTCTGCTGAGCGAGATACGCAAGGGACGTTGATCGGTCGGGGTGTTTATGCCCCTACAATGCGGGGATTGTTCATCTACAGCAATTTTCGTGCCTTGAAAAACTTTGTCCTTATCTTCAGCCTGTGCCTGCTGGCCCCCACATTGGGCTTGGCTGAATCCGCCGACCGCAAAAAGCCGATCAACATCGAGGCGGATGCCTTGGAACATGACGAACTCAAACAGGTCAGCATATTCACAGGCAAAGTCTTGGCCACCAAGGGCACCATCACCATGCGCGGGAACCGCATTGAGGTGCGGCAGGATCCGGACGGGTACCAATACGGCATCATCAAACCTTTGCCCGGGCAGCGCAGTTTTTTTCGCCAAAAGCGTGAAGCGGTGGATGAGTGGATCGAAGGTGAAGGCGAATTGATTGAATATGACGGCAAGGCTGACAAAGTGATTTTGCTCGGCCGTGCAGACTTCAGACGTTACCGCGGCACGGTGTTGAGTGACCAGATGACGGGTCAGCGTATCGTGTATGAAAACCTGACCGATCAGTTCACCGTGGATGGTGTGGTCGGCGGCAAGAAACCCACCAATGGCAGCGGCCGCATTCGTGCCGTGTTGTCGCCCAAGCCCGGTGACGAGGCAGCCAAGTAATGACCCCAGCTGCAACCGCCACCACTGACGGTTTGCTGGTGCAGCATTTGCAAAAAACCTATGTGGGTAGACGGGTGGTGCAGGACGTATCCATTTCTGTCAACAAAGGTGAAGTGGTCGGATTGCTCGGCCCTAACGGTGCAGGCAAGACCACCTCTTTTTACATGATTGTCGGTTTGGTGCGGGCCGACGGCGGCACCATCACCATCGATGGTGTGCCAGTGGAGCATTTACCCATACATCAGCGCGCCCGCATGGGGTTGAGCTACTTGCCGCAGGAAGCATCCATTTTTCGCAAACTGAATGTGGCTGACAACGTGCGTGCCGTGCTGGAGTTGCAAACGGATGCACAGGGCAAGTCGCTGACCAAAACCGAGATCGAGCAACGCTTGACCGGCTTGCTCAAAGAACTGCGTATCGAACATTTGCGTGAATCTGCAGCGCTGGCGCTCTCGGGCGGTGAACGCCGCCGTGTAGAAATTGCAAGGGCATTGGCCACGCAGCCGCGCTACATTTTGTTGGATGAGCCTTTTGCGGGCATTGACCCGATCGCGGTTCTCGAAATTCAACGCATCATCGGTTTTCTCAAAGCCAAAGGCATAGGCGTGTTGATCACCGACCATAACGTGCGTGAAACTTTGGGCATATGCGATCACGCGTCGATCATCAGTGAAGGGCGTGTGCTGGCTGAAGGCAAGCCGCAAGACATCATTCATAACCCAGAGGTACGCAGGGTGTACCTGGGTGAAAACTTCCGCATGTAAGGCCCGGGACGCAGCATGAAGCAAGGCCTCTCACTGCGCGTCTCGCAACACCTGGCACTCACGCCACAGTTGCAACAATCCATCCGCCTGCTGCAACTCTCCACTTTGGAGTTGAGCCAGGAAATCGAACAAAT
>CANHLD010000106.1 GCA_947461325.1 Comamonadaceae bacterium | reverse complement strand
TGCCCTTTGGGTTGCCGCGCGAGTTGGTTGAAACCTTGGGATGGCCTACCGATTGGCTGGCTTGCATGCGGCATTTTGCGCAACTCAGCCGAGACGACATACGCGCGCAATTCGCCGGGTTTTGCAATCAGCGTCCGGTCGGCGGGAAGTTTGCGCACCGCGCCACCGATTTGCCTGCGGGCTCCAGTCCTTCCATGAAATGGGTGAACCCGCCGGTGGCGTTCATGATGCACGCTGGCGTGCCTTTGTTGATTCAAGCCGGTGTGCATTTCCCTGGCTTGCACGATGGCGACAGGCAGCGCGTGGCCTTAGAGGCTTACCCGGGCATGTGGGCGCGGCGGGTGCTGCAACGGCAAAGTTACAAAAACGATGCCGCAGCCAAACAAACCGGCGAGCGTTGGCTGGCGCGTAAAAATTTATTGCATGCCTTGGTTTGGGGCCACGACGATGTACCGGTACGATTGAAGCTGAGCTCGGCCATGGCAGACACGCTGGTGGATGACGCCAGCGGCGACAGTCTGGATGCGGTGCTGTGCATGATGCAAGCTGCTTGGGCGCAACAGCGGTTTGAACAAGGTGACGCTTTGTATGGCTTGCCGCATGACATGGACCGGTTGGAAGGATGGATAGTCAACGCATGAGCGAACCGGTGTTTGCACAAGTGATTGAAACACCGCGTATGTGGTTGCGCTGTCCCATGCCGGGCGACGGTGACGCACTGTACCAATGTGTGCAACAGACGCTGGCGCAATTGCAAACTTGGCCGGACTCCTTGCCTTGGGCGCAACAACCGCAGTCACCCGACATCTCGGAAGACTATTGCCAGACTTGTTATGCCGCCTGGGTGATGGGCTTGCGTTGGCCGCTGTTGATGTGGGATAAAGACATGGCGCAATTGGCGGGCAGCATTGGTTTTCACCAAATCAACCATGACACGCAAACATGGGAGTTGGGTTATTGGTGCAGTCAGCCGTATCAAGGACAAGGGCGCATGACAGAAGCGGTGTCGGTGTTGACCGTGTATGCGCGGAAGCACTGGCCGCAAGTGCGCATGCTGTGTCGCATAGACACACGCAATCTTGCGAGCTTGCGGGTGGCGCAAAAAACAGGATTCAGTTTGGACAAGACAGAGTCGCTGGTGTCAGAAAGCGGCTTGAGCTACCAGGTGCAGCATCATGTGCTCGGGCGCGCGCTGCATACCGGGCAATCGGATTGACGCTGCAAGCGCATTTCGGTCCAACTGAGGTCGCGCCCGTCAAGCAATTGCAAACGACCAGCCAGCGATTGGCCTAAACCCGTCAGCAATTTCAAAGCCTCAGCGGCTTGCAAACTGCCGATCACGCCGACCAAAGGTGCCAACACGCCCATGGTCGAACAACTGACTTCCTCGGGCACATCTTCAGGCGGGAAGACGCAGGCATAGCAAGGAGACGCGGCGTCTCGCACATCGTAGGTGGTGAGTTGCCCGTCCAAGCGGATGATGGCGCCGCTGACCAGGGGCACGCCGTGCGTCACGCAAGCTGCGTTCAAGGCTTGCCGGGTTTGGAAATTGTCTGTGCAGTCCAGCGCTACATCTGCATCAGCCAACAGTTGGTTGAGCAATGACGCATCAGCGAGTTCAGAAATGGTTCGCACATCCACGTCCGGGTTGAGCGCGAGCATGGCGGTGCGTGCGGATGCTACTTTGAGTTGACCTATGCGTTCGGTGGTGTGTGCGATCTGGCGTTGCAGATTGGTTAAGTCGACCGTGTCATGGTCGATCAGGGTGATGCGCCCGACACCAGACGCAGCCAAGTAAAGCGCGGCGGCACTGCCTAAGCCGCCAGCACCGAGCACCAGGGCATGGCTTTGCAACAAACAGTCCTGCCCGGTATCGCCTAATTCGTTGAGAAGTATGTGGCGCGAGTACCTGAGCAGTTGGGCGTCATTCACCCTTTACTGTTCCTTTTTTTCCGCCGGGCGTTCAGTTAGTGTTTTGCTGATCTTGACGGGTTGGCGCTTCAAATGGTTGAGCGCTTGTTGCAGTTGGAAGTCTTCGGCGCTGCCGAACTCTGGTGTTTTGCGGTCAGCCACTGGTTTTTTGGATTCTTCTTCCAAACGCTTCAAGGCTTCTTCGCGTGCTTTTTCACGCGTTGGGTCTTTCACTTCTTCGCCTTGGCCGCTGTTGAGGTGTTTCTCCAGATCGGCTTCACGCGTGCGCAATGCTGCGTAAGGGCTGCCCTCGGCCGTGTCATCGACCAACAGTTCAGGCATGATGCCCTTGGCTTGTATGGAGCGTCCGCTAGGTGTGTAGTAACGGGCAGTGGTGATTTTCAGCGCTGTGTCCGCACCGAGTTGGCGAATGGTTTGCACCGAGCCTTTGCCAAAGGTTTGGCTGCCCATCAACACTGCGCGCTTGTGGTCTTGCAACGCACCGGCGACGATTTCGCTGGCGGAGGCGGAACCTTCATTGACCAACACTACCATGGGAATTTTCTTGTAAAAGTTTTGGGTTTTGCTGGCCAAAGTGCCCACCGTGTCAGTGCCGCCGCGACGCAGGTAAAAGTCGGGCGCCGCCTTGAAAACATATTTGCTTTCTTCCAACTGGCCGTTGGTGGAGACCACAGTCACGTTGTCAGGCAAAAACACAGCCGAGATGGCCACGGCCGCGTCGAGCAAACCGCCCGGATCGTTGCGCAAATCGAGTACCAGACCCTTCATTTTCGGATCTTGTTTGTACAGCTCTTCGAGTTTGCGGGTCAGGTCGTCGACGGTGCGTTCCTGGAATTGGCTCACGCGAATCCAGCCGTAGCCGTTTTCAATCATCTTGCTCTTGACGCTGACAGTTTTGATTTCTTCGCGGGTGATGGTTACCGGGAAGGTGCGGTTTTCATCTTTGCGGAACACGGTCAGAACCACTTTGGTTTTGGGTTCGCCGCGCATGCGTTTGACCGCGTCGTTCAAAGACATGCCTTTGACAATGGCTTCATCGATTTTGGTGATCAAGTCACCTGGCTTCAAACCGGCACGGTCGGCCGGCGAGCCTTCGATGGGGGAGACGACTTTGACCAAGCCTTCTTCTTGCGAAATTTCAATACCGACGCCGACAAATTTGCCCGTGGTGCCTTCGCGGAACTCTTTGTAGGATTTTTTGTCGAAATACTGTGAATGCGGGTCGAGGCTTGAGACCATGCCGGAGATGGCATCGTTGATGAGTTTTTTCTCATCCACCGTCTCTACGTAATCTGACTTGACCATGCTGAAAACAGCCGCCAGTTGCTGCAACTCTTCGAGCGGCAGAGGAGTCATGTTGGCGCGTGCCACGGTTTGAAGTGAGAACGTGGTGAGAGCGCCGGTGAGAGCGCCGACTGTTAACCAACCTGCAATTTTGAGTTTCTGGCCCATGGGTACCCTGTCAAATGAAGGATCGCGTGTACTGCGATTTAGGAAGAGAGTCTACTGCCTATATGGGCACTGACACGCTTGGGAATCGACATAACCCCATGAGGCTTGAATCCCAGGCTGCCCATTTGCTTCAAAGATAGTAATGCGTGATGGGTTGAAGGTTTTCGTCCAGTTCATAAACCAAAGGTTCTCCATTTGGAATATTCAAACCCACGATGTCTTTGTCGGAGATGCCGTCGAGGTACTTGACCATGGCGCGAATGGAGTTGCCGTGCGCGCTGATGATCACACGTTTGCCGCTGCGAATGGCCGGTGCCAGAGACTCATTCCAAAAAGGCATGACGCGATCTACCGTGTCTTTGAGACATTCGGTCAGTGGCACTTGGCCGGGTTGCAATTTTGCATAACGCAGGTCATGCCGTTCGCAACGCTCGTCGTCGGGCTTGAGTGCTGGCGGCGGCACGTCATAGCTGCGCCGCCATGCCAGCACTTGTTCGTCCCCAAATTTGTGTGCGGTTTCGGTTTTGTTCAAACCCTGTAATGCGCCGTAATGTCTTTCGTTCAAGCGCCAGTGGTGCGCCACCGGTAACCATGAGCGCTCCATGCTGTCCAAGGTGTGCCACATGGTGTGGATGGCGCGTTTGAGCAAGCTGGTGTAGCCGAGATCGAAGTCATAGTCCTGGGCCTTTAGCTTCAAACCAGCTTGTTGGGCTTGCGCTATGCCGGTAGCGGTCAACTCGACATCGGCCCAGCCGGTGAAGCGATTTTCCAGGTTCCACTGTGATTCCCCGTGGCGGATCAAAACGAGCTTGTACATAAAAGAAAAACCTTAGAAAGAAAGTCATTAAAAAAGGATTCTAGAATGGGTCTCTACAGCCCTTTGAGGTATTGCGCGTGAATTTTCTGATTGAAAACTGGTTATTGGTGTTGATTGCGGTGACTTCTGGTATCGGTTTGTTTCTGCCTGCATTGAAAGTCATGGGAGCGCCGGGTTTGTCCCCGACCCAGGCGGTGTTGTTGATCAACCGCGAAAAAGCCAACGTGGTGGATGTGCGCAGTGCCGAAGAATTCGCCAGCGGCCACCTGATCGGTTCGCGTCATGTGCCATTGGACAACATCAATGCTGATTTACCCAAGGCCGTGACGGACAAAAAACGCCCGCTCATTTTGGTGTGTGCCAGTGGCATGCGTTCCCAAAAAGCACAGCGCTTGGCAACTGGCTTGGGCTATGAACAAGTCCACAGTTTGGGCGGCGGATTGAAAATCTGGCAGGAAGCCAACCTGCCCTTGGAAAAAACAGCCTGATTTCTTCTCAATACTGAACCACCATGACTCCAGTCAAGATGTACACCACCGCCGTTTGCCCTTATTGCACACGAGCTAAACAAATTCTCAAGGCGCGTGGCGTGCAGCACATAGAAGAAGTGCGTATTGATTTGTCTGACGAAGAACGCGACCGCATGATGGCCTTGACCGGCAGACGCACCGTGCCGCAAATCTTCATTGGCGACACCCATGTGGGCGGATGTGATGATTTGATGGCGCTGGACAGTCGCGGCGGCTTACAGGCTTTGCTTGAGCCAAACTGACATAATTCAAACGCTGTCCCTCCTCCGCTTTGATCGCATGGCATAGCGGCATTTTTTTCGTTTCAGGAAGCCAACATGGCAGATAACTTAGAACCCGTTTTCCTCATTCAGCGCGTTTACCTCAAGGATTTATCGCTAGAGCAACCCAACTCCCCCGCTATTTTGTTGTCCCAGGACCCTCCTGCTGTCGACATACAAATTGGTCTGGGCACCGAACAAATCGGTGAAGGGGTGTTTGAAATCACCGTCACGGCCACTGTCACGGCCAAAATCAACGAGCAAACCATGTTTTTGGTGGAAGCCAAGCAAGCCGGTATTTTTGAAATCCGTCATATGCCCGAAGGCCAACTCGAACCCATCACAGGCATTGCTTGCCCGCAAATCATTTACCCGTATTTGCGCAGCAATGTGGCCGATGTGATTCAGCGCGCAGGTTTTCCGCCGGTGCACATGGCGGAAATCAATTTCCAAGCCATGTATGACCAGCAAGAGCGCATGAAAGCCGAGCAGAAACTGCAGTGAAGCTGCTGATACTGGGGGCAGGCGCGTGGGGCACGGCACTGGCTGTGCAGGCCAGCCTCCGTCATCAGGTCACCTTATGGGGCAGGCATTCAGGGTCGATGCAAGACATGGCCCGTGACCGGGTCAATCAGCGTTATTTACCTGCCTGCCCGTTTCCTGAAACTCTGCAACTCAGTCACCAACCGTTGGCAGAACTGATGCCAACCGCCGACCTCGTTCTGTTGGCGGTGCCGATGGCAAGTCTGCGTCAGGTGCTCACTGACATTGCTGATGCCGCCAAGCATGTGCCCGTCGCATGGCTCTGCAAAGGCTTTGAAGCCACCATTGACCACTCGCCTTTCACTTTTGGTTTGATGGCCCACGAGGTTCAACAACAAGCAGCGCCCGCGTTGCAGGCTGGTGTGTTGAGTGGGCCAAGTTTTGCGCAGGAAGTGGCCCTCGGTTTGCCTGCTGCTTTGGTGGCAGCCAGTCGGCATGCCCATGTCAGAGATGCGCTGGTGCAAGCATTTCATGCAGACAAATTACGCGTTTATGCCAATGAAGATGTGGTGGGTGTGGAAATTGGCGGCGCGGTGAAAAATGTGATGGCCATCGCCACCGGTTTGTGTGATGGTTTGCAACTCGGCATGAATGCACGCGCCGCACTCATCACGCGGGGTTTGGCAGAAATGACGCGCCTGGGCGTGGCCTTGGGAGCCAGGTCAGAAACCTTCATGGGACTCAGCGGCTTGGGCGATTTGGTGTTGACCGCCACCGGTGATTTGTCGCGCAATCGCCAAGTCGGCATGGCGTTGGCGCAGGGTGAAAC
>CANHLD010000105.1 GCA_947461325.1 Comamonadaceae bacterium | reverse complement strand
TGTTCGCCACTGCATCAGTTCAAGGGAAGGCTCAGTGCTCTTTGTATGAATGCTTTGTGCATACCGGAAACGAACATCGTCGACTTGGTCCATCAATGCCTGATAAGTAGCATTGCTGCGTGCCATGTCTTTACAGGTGAATTCTCGTGTACTGTTGCGCCTGAAATCATCTTGTAACCAAGCCAATGTGGAAGCTTGGTGACCCTGGCAATCAGCAGGCGTCACACTGCGCAATTGCAGCAACTGCAACTGGTTGTCATTACCTGTCAGGGGCAAAGACATGTATGTCAATGTGGCCAGCCCTTGACTGTCAAGCGTCAATTCAGGCGCGCCTGCACGTTGCACCCGTTCACGCACCAATTGAAAAGAGGCGTGCAGCCTTTGATGCAAGTCGATTTGTGTTTGTAACTGAGTTTGACTGCGTTGAATCCAAGCAAAGGCACTGAATGCGGTCATCACCACCAGCAAACTCAGGCTCATGCCAATCATGCATTGAACCAAACCTTGACCTTGCTGACGAGGAGCGAAGGTCAAGGTCACGGTCGCCATGAAACGCTCCAGCAACGGTAAGACACCGGGCAGTCAGGCGAAGGATCGATGTTTTCTGTAAGAGTGGCACTCGGCCAAGCAAGCATTAAGTCCACTCTGGGCACGTCGCTTGAAAAGGTTTTGATCCGGGCTTTGGCCTCAGGCAAACGCTGGCGCAATTCAGTCCACCAATCGGCCAAATCCGACTGTGCCCATTGCTCGGCACCACAGCTTTGTTGTTGGCAATCCAATGGCGTTGGTATATCTTCCAGATTTAACTGGTACCAAGGCCAGGCACCCGCATGAACTTGCATGCGTTGAGATAAATCCTGGGTCATGGCCACAGCTTGTTGCATAGACAAAGCATCGCGTTGTGCTTGCATGGACTGAAGTTGAAATGACATCAGGCTCAAACAAAGCAGACTCAGCACCATCATGGCGGCCAGTGCTTCCAGTATGGAAAAACCTTTGGAGAATGGCAGGCGTGGTTTCATGAACAAGTCGCCGCATTGACCAGACGCAATCGCCCGGCCGTGTTGATACATGCGCTGATCACCAGTAGCGTTGAATTCAATCTTGGCTTGACCACCAAACGCATTCCTCCCGCAACCGGTTCACCCTCCGCATTGATGAGCAGTATGTTTTGTGAAGGTGACAGCATCACACTGAGTTCGCCATTCAATGCATTGCTTAACACGGCCGTCTTGTCAGTCCCGTTAGCTGTGACTGTTTCCCATCCGCAGCGCCAATCCCCGTTGGGTAAATTTACGCTGCTGCATTGGGTGGTGCGTTGGAATTGCATGGCTTGTCCGGTGCGCAGCGCAAGTAAACGGGCAGATTGCAGGTCTGCCGCCCATGAACGAATGATGCTCTCAACCCTGACACGCCATAGCCATTGGCTGACAGACGGTGCAGCCATCACTGCAGCGATGCCCGTCAGTGCCAACACCACGCAAAGCTCAGGCAGACTGAATCCCTGTATGGATGAGCGACAAAATTGCGGGACGCGACGACAACCGGACGTAGCCGCTTGCAAGCGGTGCTTCAGATTTAAACGTCTCAATGCAGATGAAAAGATAAGCGCATACATGGCCGCCATCTTGAATCAAAACAGTTTGTGAAAAAGTGCTTTATGTACCGTCTGTTTGTGTTTAATTAACGTCGAAATTCTTCCACCAGTGTTTTGAATTCATCCACATCTTCAAAACTTCGGTAGACGCTGGCAAACCGCACATAGGCCACTTTGTCTAGCTTTTTCAATTCGCGCATCACCAATTCACCGATGCGGGTAGAGGCTACTTCACGCTGCGACAAGGTCAGTAACTTGTCTTCGATACGCTCGATCGCCGCATCAATCTGCTCGGTACTGACAGGGCGTTTACGCAAGGCCAGATTGAGTGAGCCGCGCAGTTTGCTGCGGTCGTATTCAATGCGTCTGCCGTCTTTTTTCACTACCGCCGGGTAGCTGACATCGGCACGTTCATAAGTGGTGAAACGCTTTTCGCAATGGCTGCAAGAGCGGCGGCGGCGTATGGAATCGCCCTCTTCAGACATGCGGGTCTCCATGACCTGGGTTTCCACATGGCTGCAAAAAGGGCATTTCATGAGTTGTTATCCATAGACCGGGAAGCGGTTGGTGAGTGCATGCACCTTGGCACGCACAGCAGCGATATGTGCTTCGTCGTTCGGGTGTTCCAGCACGTCGGCGATCAAATGCGCGGTAGCGCGTGCCTCTTCGTCTTTGAATCCGCGTGTGGTCATGGCGGGTGTGCCAATGCGCACACCGCTGGTGACCATGGGTTTTTCAGGGTCGTTGGGAATGGCGTTTTTGTTGATGGTCATGTGGGCATTGCCCAATGCCACTTCGGCAGCCTTCCCAGTTATGCCTTTGGCACGCAAATCGACCAGCATGACATGGCTTTGGGTGCCGCCGCTGACAATACGCAAGCCACGCTCTGTCAAAGTTTTCGCCACGATGTCTGCATTTTTCAGCACCTGTTGTTGGTAAACCTTGAAGCCTGGGTCTAATGCTTCTTTGAACGCCACCGCTTTGGCTGCGATGACATGCATCAGAGGCCCGCCTTGCAAACCGGGAAACACCGCGCTGTTGATGGCTTTTTCATGCTCGGCTTTCATCAGAATGATGCCGCCGCGCGGGCCGCGCAAACTTTTGTGCGTGGTGGAGGTGACCACATCGGCATGCGGCACCGGGTTGGGGTAGACACCGGCTGCAATCAACCCCGCGTAATGCGCCATGTCCACCAGAAAAATGGCGCCGATTTCTTTGGCTACTTTGGCAAAGCGCGCAAAGTCGATGTGCAGGCTGTAAGCGGATGCGCCGGCGATGATGAGCTTGGGGCGGGTGGCCAAGGCTTTGGCTTCCATGGCGTCATAATCGATTTCTTCTTTGGCATTCAAGCCGTAGCTCTCCACCTTGAACCATTTGCCTGACAAATTCAAAGGCATGCCGTGTGTCAGGTGACCACCCTCTGCCAGGCTCATGCCCATGATGGTGTCACCCGGTTTTAAAAATGCCAGAAATACGGCTTGGTTGGCCGAAGCGCCGCAATGCGGTTGCACATTGGCGGCATCCGCACCGAACAATTCTTTAGCCCGCTCGATGGCGAGTTGCTCGGCCACATCGACGTTTTCACAGCCACCGTAATAACGCTTGCCCGGATAACCCTCGGCGTATTTGTTGGTCAGTTGTGTGCCTTGCGCTTGCATGACTGCAGGCGAGGCGTAGTTTTCGCTGGCAATCAATTCAATATGGTGCTCTTGACGTTGGTTTTCATGCTGTATGGCTGCCCACAGTTCAGGGTCAGTTTGGGCCATCAGTTGCGAGCGTGAGTACATGGGTTCTCCGTTGTAAATTATCAGGGTTTGGTATTGGCTGGATTAAAGGGGCTGAGGGTTTTGGCTTTGTCCCACAGATCGACAAGCCCGTCTTCGGTGGGTGGCTTGGAGCTGACGGTTGAGACTTGTTTACCGCTGGCGATATCCTTGAGACGTTGTTGTTCGGCCAGAACTTTGAGCACATAGCCGCCGTCTTCACCGCTGTTACCAGCGCCTACATACTGACGCAGGCCCGGTTCAATGCCTCCGTTGCGGTCGATGGCTTCTTTCAAAACAGCTACACCCACTCGCAAATTGGCAATCGGGTCAAAGGCGGCAAACTCGCCGCCAAAGTTATCGTACTTTTGGGTGTGCACATCCGTGCGCACTTGCATCAGTCCTTGCGCGCCCATGCTGCTTTGGGCGAACGGATTGAAACTCGATTCCACGGCCATCACCGCCAAAATGAGTGTAGGGTCGATCTTTTTTGGTGGACCGATTTCATAGGCCTCGGCCACCAAAGCACTAATGGGTTCAGGCGCCACGCGGTATTTGCGGCTTAACCAAAGCGCAATAGCTGCTTGTTCCTTGGGTAAATCCTGGGGATCGATGGCAGTGGCGCGGTCCACCGCGTCTGCGTCTTCACTGAAGCCGAAGTCCAAACCATGTCGGTTTTGCAACCAATCGATCAATTGAACTTCTACGTTATCCCTCAAATTGGCTTGGGTGCTGAATATGAGCAGAAAACAAAACACGCCCAAACCCAGAAAGGCCAGCCCGCTGTGTGTGATCAAGAAAAAGCCCTGACCGATATCAGCCAGAATGACTTTGACTGAATCTTTGAATGTTTCCAAAAGTTGCATTACCGCATTTTATGCTTAGCCTTGAGCCCTGTCACAATAGAGTGCTTAGCCCATTTGGGTACAACTGAGCCACTGACAGCCGTGAACACCCCTACCAACAGTTCCCTTGATTTGTCCGCCTTGGATAACCTTACCGGCGGCGCATTGACAGCCGCAACTTCCAGCGAACGCCTGAGCCGCATACGCGACTGGCTTGCCAGCGAACCGACCTTGGAATTGCTTCAACAGGTATTCAAAGAATTGAGTGCCCGCGACAAAGGCGCTGCCAAACCCGTTAAAGAAAAAATTGAAGAACTGCGTCGTTCAAAAAACCAAGATGCACTCGCAGACGAGTGGGCACAAAAGGCTAACGCTTTACTTACACACCACAAATTAAATGTTGCAGATGCCATGGCGTGGGCGCGCGACGCCGCCAAGGCCGGTGCGCCGCTATCGCGCGAACCGCTGGCCAGTTTGCGTTTGACTTTGGCTGATTTGGTCAAACATATTGAAGACTTGGCGCACCGTTCACAAGTTCTGCGCGAAGCATCGCTTTTGTTAGCGCAACGTATTGAGGTGTTGTCCACAAAGTCGTGGACTGAGGCGGTCGAATCCAAGCCGACACTGGCTGCCGATATGCAAAGGTTCATCAGTGAATGGCATGCGTTGCTGGAGGATGCGCATTGGCAAAGCGTGGACCCCAAATACCCGGTCATATTGAATGAAGGCGCCCAGCATATTCAAGTGGTGTGGGAAGCTTTTTCTGCTGCCTTAGATCAAACGCAAGCTGCCGCCAATGATGCACAAGTTCCCTTGCCGGGTGTGCCTGCCTGGGCTGATCAATTGCGTGTGTTGCGTGGAGAGACTGTCAAATCAAGCGATCCCGCTGTCCCCAAACCTTCCTTAGATCCGGCGTTACAGGCGCAGGCAGGTGAAACGGTCAATCAGTTGGTTCAGACTCTAGAGGCTGAATTGGCCTTGGGACACAGCAAAGCCACCACCGCTGCCGCCGCTGCTTTACGCCAATCCTTGAAAACGCATGCCAAGTTGTTGAGCCATGAAATCGATACATTGGCTCAGCAAGCTTTAACCAAAGCAGGAGAGCTTGAAGGCTGGCAGCGCTGGCGTGCTGACCAATTGCGTACCGAATTGGTCGCCAAAGCCGAGGCCTTGCTTAAACCCGCCAAATCCGCCTCTGAAGATGCTTCGGTTGAGCAAGTTCAAGAAACTAGCGTTGAAACAGTCCCCGTTTCTGATGCCGCCGAAGTGGATATTTCCGAGAGCACACAACCAAGCGCCGAACCAACCGCGCAAACGCAACCGGTTGTCAAAACCAAGTCCAAGTCTAAAAAGCCTGCAGCTGCCAGCGAAGTCACAGAGTGGATTCCTGTGGTCACCGGACGTAAATTGCAAGAGTCGCTGCGTCAGTTGCGCGAGGCTTGGAAGCAAACCGATCAAGGTGGACAGCCAAACCATGCACTGTGGAAGCGTTTTGATCAGGCTTGTAACCGCGCTTATCCCTTTGTACAGGCTTGGCTTGAAAAAGCCAAGGCTGAATCTCAGGCACACAGAGATCAGCGCTTGGCTTTATTGGCTGAAGTTGCGGCTTGGACGCAAGCACATACGGGTAACACGGATTGGAAAAAGCAAGCGCGTGAATTGCATCAATTCTCAGAAAGATGGCGCAACAGCGGTCACTTGAGTGAGAAAACGTTTGCTGAAATGCAAGCGCAATGGAAAACAGCCATGTCGCTGGCACATGCAGCGCTGGAGCAAGCCCAGCAAGCCAGCGTGAGTCTGCGTCGCGCCATGATTGATGAGGCCAAGCAATTGGCTGCCGCGCCCATGCTCAGAATTGATGCGGTCAAGGCTTTGCAACAGCGTTGGCAAGTGGAGTCTCAAGCTGTGGCGTTGGATCGCAAACTGGCGCAAAAATTGTGGGATGCGTTTCGTCAGCCATTGGATGAAGCCTTCCAGCGCAAGACCCAAGAGCGAGGCGTTCAAGCTCACACTATCTCAGCGCATGACCAAGCGGTGCTTGATGCTTCCCAAGCGCTGGAGAAAGCCATTGCGCAAGGTGATGTGGCCCTGATTCGCCAAGCCATGCAGCACCTGAACCAGGTTATCAGCGGTAAAGAGGCTGTAGTGCCTACACAAGAGGCCCC
>CANHLD010000104.1 GCA_947461325.1 Comamonadaceae bacterium | reverse complement strand
GATGACCCGGCGCAGCTCAATGTGCCCGGGTTTTCAGTTTTTTTACGCTCGCTGGAAAAATACGTGTTCTCTACACTGAATTATTCGCCAGAGGACGCGGTCATAAACAGTCCGCAAACGGCGAATTTACGGCTGAGCAGCAGCGGCTCGAATGCCACTGAATTGTTTTTCGACAAAATGTATTTCGATATTGATCAGGTGAAATTCCAAATGATCAAGGACTGAGACTTAGTCCGGCGGTGTGTAGGCTCTCACAGCAGTCTTAGGCCGGAAAGCTTTGCAAAACGCGTCCCGAGTTTGCATATATGGCCCGCCGATCAAATCGATGCAATAGGGCACGGCTGCGAATATGCCGTCAATCACATGGGCGCCTTGCGAATCTTTCAAGCCGCCCAATGTTTCGGTGATGGACTTGGGTTGGCCGGGTAAGTTGATGATCAGGCTGTTGGCGCGAATCACCGCGACTTGCCTGGACAGAATGGCGGTGGGCACAAAACGCAGGCTGATCTGGCGCATTTGCTCGCCAAAGCCCGGCATTTCCTTGTCAGCGACAGCCAGCGTCGCTTCGGGCGTGACATCGCGAATGGCTGGGCCGGTGCCGCCGGTGGTCAGCACCAGCGAACAACTGGCATCTACCAAGTCGATAAGCGTCTGGCTGATCAGGCCTTGTTCATCCGGAATCAATCTTTCTTCAAACACCAGCGGGTTATGCAAAGCCTGTTGCAGCCACTCGCGCAAAGCGGGTAAGCCTTTGTCTTCGTAAGCGCCGCTTGAAGCGCGGTCGCTGATGGATACGATGCCGATGTGAACAGTGTCTAGGGAAGAATCTGCTTTCATGGCGTGTCAACTTTTTGTGTGGATAAATGATCCCGCACGATTTTGAAAATATCTCTGTATGCGCGGCCCTGGCGCGGAAACGCACCTTGCGACACCGCGGATTTATCCGGCAAACCATCTTTGCGTGCCTGGCGCACGAGCGCGCGCAATTGCTGACTGTCGGTATCCGGGTGTGCGGCCAACCAATCGGCCAAGGCCTGATCGTCTTTCAGTAATTTGTCGCGCCAATGCTCTGCCATGTGCAAGGCCAGGGTTTCTTCTGCGCTGCCGTTGTGTTGAACATCCAACGCACCGCGGATCGCTTGTACCTGCGGCTCATCGAGCTTGCGCATCAGCTTGCCCACATATTGCATCTGGCGGCGCAGGCCTTCGAAGTTGGTGATTTTTTTAGCGTCGCGTACCGCTTCGAAAAGCAGTTCGGGCACATGCTGCTGCGCTACCAATTGCTGCATGGCATCTTGGCGCAGTTGCAACAGGTCTTCGCCAAGCTTTTGCAGCTCGAAACTTTCGCGTTTGAGGTCGGTTCGGCTGGCGCTGTCGCTGCCCTTGAGCTCGCGTTTGAGTTCCAGATCGAGGTCGCTGCCTTCGGCAACAAAATGACCTTTGACGTAATAACCTTTGGTGGGTTTGCGGGACATGGTCTGGGGTTAATGGTGTGGCAAGTATCATAGCTGTCGATATGAAACCACATTCCACCCCCCCTTCATCCACTGACAAAGCCCTGCAAGGCTTCAGTCACAGCCGTGCCCAATTTGAGGCGCTGGTTGACAGCGCACTCGCACATGCCCAAAAAATAGGGGCAACTGACGCCGCCGCCGAAGCCTCTGAGGGCTGTGGATTGAGCGTGTCGGTTCGCAAAGGCGAACTTGAAAACGTTGAACGCAACCGCGACAAATCGCTGGGCATCACCGTTTATGTGGGCAACCGCAGAGGCAACGCCAGCACTTCAGATTTTTCCGAAGCTGCCATAAAGCGCACCGTACAGGCCGCATTTGACATTGCCCGTTTCACCGCTGAAGACCCCATGGCAGGTCTGCCGGATGCCGATCTGATTGCACATGAGCAGCGAGACTTGGATTTGTTTCACCCTTGGGCGATCAACAGTGAAAAAGCCGCCGAGCTTGCTCTGCGTTGTGAAGCCGCAGCCTTACAAACTGATGCGCGCATCACCAACAGCGAAGGCGCTGCGGTGTCGGCGCAACAAAGCCATTTTTTCAGCGCGCACACGCATGGTTTTCGTGGCGGCTATGCCAGTTCCAGGCACAGCGTGTCCGTCGCGCCGATTGCAGGCTCCGGCGACGATATGCAGCGCGATGCTTGGTACACCTCCATGCGCCATCCCGATGAATTGGCGGCGCCTGAAGTGGTCGGCCGTTACGCCGCCGAACGTGCGTTGAGTCGCTTGAACAGCCGCAAAATCCGCACGGTCAGTTGCCCAGTGTTGTTCGAGTCCCCGTTGGCTTCCGGTTTGCTCGGCGGCTTGGTGCATGCATTAAGTGGCGGCGCGCTTTATCGCAAAAGCAGTTTTTTGCTGGATTCGCTGGGTAAACAGGTGCTGCCCGCGCACATCAATGTCTCGGAAGATCCGTTTGTCATGCGCGGCAAGGGCAGTTCACCATTTGATGAGGAAGGCGTTAAAACCCATGCCCGTCAGTTGATCCATGACGGCAAGGTGCAAGGTTATTTCCTCAGCAGTTACTCAGCCCGCAAGCTTGGCATGACCACCACCGGCAATGCAGGTGGTTCGCACAATCTGGTGATGTCTTCTGCGCAAACCCGCGCTCAAGATGATTTGAAAGCCATGTTGAAAAAACTTGGCACCGGTTTATTTGTGATTGAGTTGATGGGGCAAGGCATCAACTATGTGACCGGCGACTATTCGCGCGGGGCGAGTGGCTTTTGGGTGGAGAAGGGCGAAATTGCTTACCCGGTGCAGGAGATCACCATCGCCGGCAACATGAAAGACATGTTGATGGGCATACAAGCGATCGGTTCAGATGCTTACTGCTATGGCGCCAAAACCATTGGTTCGGTGCTGATCAACCGCATGAAAGTGGCGGGCGCTTGAGGCCGCTCAGCGGTTGAGAACCACCATGGCGTTGTCATGCCAGTGCGCCCATAGTTGTTGACCGATCTCAATATTTTCGTGGTGTCTCTCGGTGTTGGTCACCCAGGCTTGGAGTGACGCGCCATTGACCAATCTCAAGTTGTAACTGGTGTAACTGCCGAAGTAGGACAAACTCTCCACCGTACAGGCGACGCCATTTTGCGCGCTGGCATTGTCTTTTGGGCTCAAATGGATTTTTTCAGGCCGCAAAGCCACAGTCACCTGCATGCCGAGATGACCGGAAATGCCATGCCCCACGCGAAAATTGCAAACTTCGCTGCTGATGACAGCATGGTCGGCTTCATCTTCTGAAATTTCGCCGTCCAGCAGGTTCACGTTGCCAACGAAGCCTGCGACAAAGCGGCAGTTCGGGTATTCATAAACCTCGCCGGGCGTACCGACTTGTAAAAAACGGCCTTCACTCATGACCGCAATCCGGTCGGCCATGGTCATGGCTTCGTCTTGGTCATGGGTCACCATGACGCAGGTCACTCCGACTTGTTTGATGATGTTGACCAGTTCAACTTGCGTTTCTTCGCGCAGTTTTTTGTCCAGTGCGCCCAGCGGTTCGTCCAGCAAGAGCAATTGAGGACGTTTGACCAGACTGCGGGCCAGCGCTACGCGTTGCTGCTGACCGCCAGAGAGTTGGTGAGGACTGCGTTTGGTGAACTTTTGCAATTGCACCAACTGCAATATGTCTTCCACACGTTGCGCAATTTCGGCTTTGGCAACGCCATCGCGTTTCAAACCGAAAGCAACGTTCTCCCAGACATTCAAATGTGGAAACAAAGCGTAAGACTGAAACATCATGTTCATCGGACGCTCGTAAGGTGGCAGGTCGGTGACGTCTTTGCCATCGAGCCATACGCGACCGCTCGTAGGTGTTTCAAAGCCTGAGAGCACACGCAGCAAGGTGGATTTACCGCAACCGGAGGAACCCAGCAGCGCGAATATTTCGCCGCGATCAATGTCCAGACTGACATCATTAACAGCGACCGTTTCACCAAATCGTTTGGTGATGTGATCTATGCGCAGGTAAACAGGTGTTTCGGCCACGGATTGATGGTGTGAAAGTTGTCGGACATCGCCCATGCATCAAGGCGAACTGAAACGGATTTTAGGCACTAACTGAAGACATCCTCATGAACGCCGATGTCAGCCAGCCAAAGCAGACTTGACCGCAGCGCTGACCTGCCCCATGTCAGCCTTGCCAGCCAGGCGGGTTTTCACTGCGCCCATGACCTTGCCCATGTCGCCCGGGCCGCTAGCGCCCAACTCTGCCACGATGGCGGCCACTTCTTTTTGCACTTCTTCCATTGACAAACGTTGGGGCAAATAGGCTTGCAGCACGGCGATTTCTGCGGATTCCACATCGGCCAGGTCCTGGCGTTGGGCACTCAGGTAGGCCGCGACCGAGTCTTTGCGCTGCTTGATCAGTTTGTCGACAATGGCAATGACCATGACATCATCGAGTTCGACACGTTCGTCGACCTCTTTTTGCTTCATCGCCGCTTGCAGCAAACGGATGGTACCTAAGCGCACACTGTCCTTGGCGCGCATGGCGTTTTTCATGTCTTCGGTGAT
The DNA here is from genome assembly GCA_947461325.1 of Comamonadaceae bacterium. Lineage (GTDB taxonomy): Bacteria > Pseudomonadota > Gammaproteobacteria > Burkholderiales > Burkholderiaceae_C > Limnohabitans. The sequence goes on along the minus strand of CANHLD010000104.1, from coordinate 1,852 downwards.
TTGTGCTTTGAGGCTCATGAGGTATCTCCAGAAAAAAAGAAAAAGGCCCGCGCGGTCATGGCCGGGCGAGCCTGATCAGGCAAAGGCCTGTGAAAATCAGTACAGTTTTTTGGGCAACTGCATGCTGCGAACGCGCTTGTAGTGGCGTTTGACAGCAGCGGATTTTTTGCGCTTGCGTTCTGTGGTGGGTTTTTCGTAGAACTCACGGGCGCGTAAGTCGGTGAGCAAGCCCAGTTTTTCAATGGTGCGCTTGAAACGGCGTAAAGCTACGTCAAAGGGTTCGTTTTCTTTTACACGGATGGTGGTCATTGACAACAATTTTCAAAATGTGCTCACCAAGTATCTGAAGAAGATCGGGCTTCAAAACCGGGCAGCGGTGTTACGAGGGGTAGGGGAGTCAACTCTTAGGCCGAATCCGCCAAACGTGAAATTATAGCGGTTTCAGCCGGGCTGCCAAGGCTTTCGCGCAAGCATGCGCGCTGGCCCAGGCCCATTGGAAGTTATAGCCGCCCAGCCAACCGGTGATATCCACCACTTCCCCAATGAAATACAGGCCTTTTTGAGTGGATTCCATGGTTTGCTGGGACAGATCGCGGGTGTCAACGCCACCGGCTGTGACCTCTGCCTTGGCATAGCCTTCGGTGCCCGATGGTGTCAGCGTCCAGGCTTGCAGGGCTTGCGCCAACCGCTGCAAGGCCTTGTCCGGGGTGTCAGGCAGGCTTTTCTGCCAATCGCTCTGAGCGGCTGTCCAAGTGTCGGCCAAACGCGACGGCAGCCAGGCGGCCAAAGCGTTGTTCAAGGATTTTTTGCTGGATTGCTTGGCGTATAGCAGGGCTTGCGCCAAATCGGTGTCTGGCAACAGGTTCAGGCGAATCTGCTGGCCGGTTTGCCAATAACTGGAAATTTGCAACACCGCGGGCCCCGACAAACCCCGGTGCGTGAACAACAGGTCTTCGTTGAACGACATTGGTTTTTTGCCTTCGCCAGTTTGCATGGCGACCGGTAGTGAGAGCCCGGCCAGCGCCGCGTAAGGCTGCCAGTCGGTGGCAGCAAAGGTGAGTGGCACCAGTGCCGGGCGCGGCTCAACCAATCGCAAGTTGAACTGCTTGGCTAAGCTGTAACCGATGTCGGTAGCACCAATCTTGGGGATGGACAAACCGCCGCTGGCAACCACCACAGCCTTGGCTTGAACTTGTCCCTGACTGGTGTCGGCCAGATAGTGAGGCTCGGGCGCATCGCTGTAGGTCAAACCCGCGAGGCTGCAAGGCTGCCAGCGGGTGACTTTGCCGCCCATGGCACCGGCTTCGCATTCGCGCAAAAGCATGTCGATCAGGTCTTGCGCACTGCGGTCGCAAAACAACTGGCCTTTGTGTTTTTCATGGAAACCAATACCGTGTTTTTTGACCAAATCAATGAAATCTTGCGCGGTGTAGCGGCTGAGTGCGCTACGCGCGAACATGGGGTTGTCGCCGAGAAAATGCGTGTGCGGTGCTCGCGGGTCAATATCTTTGTTGGTGAAGTTGCTGCGCCCGCCGCCTGAGATGCGGATTTTTTCCGCCACCTTGGGGTAATGGTCTAACAGTAAGACATTCAAACCTTGTTGTGCCGCTACGCCCGCGCAAAACAAACCTGCAGCACCTGCACCAATGATCAGCACATCGACCTGGGTCATGGCTGCTGCAAAAACGCCTCGATATGTTGTGCCAACTCAAATGGCTGGTCGTGGTGCATCATGTGACCAGCATCTTGTATGGTGACGCTGTGAATGTCTTTGATGTGCTTTAAGCGCTCGTGAAATTCTTCCAGCTTGTATTTGCCTTGCCACCATTTTTCAAGATCGTTTTGGCTGGCT
>CANHLD010000103.1 GCA_947461325.1 Comamonadaceae bacterium | reverse complement strand
TCGTCATGCACGATGTCATCTGCGCGCAGCAAGACTTCGCAAGCACCGTCTGCGGCTATTTCTTGCGGTGAAATATCTTCATCCATGTCTTGCATCTCGCCCAGCGGGGTATGCAACACCCAATGCGGTCCTTGTTGTTTGGCCTGAGCCGGGGCAAATACGCCGTGTCCGATGAACTCGGCCACAAAACGGGTTTTCGGTCGGTGGTAAAGCCGGTAGGCGTCATCCCATTGCTCTAGTTTGCCTTGGTGCATGACACCAATGACATCGCCCAAAGCGAAGGCTTCCATCTGGTCGTGCGTGACAAACAAAGCGGTGATTTGTGCTTGCTGCAATATCTCGCGCAATTCGTGCGCCAGCCTTTCGCGCAAATCCACATCTAAATTGGAAAACGGCTCGTCGAGCAACAACAACAAAGGCTGGGGAGCCAATGCCCGCGCGAGTGCCACGCGTTGTTGCTGCCCGCCAGACAACTCATGCGGAAAGCGTTTGGCCGCATTGGCCAAGCCGACCAAATGAAGCATGTCGTGCACGCGTGATTGGCGCTCCTGCGTGCTCGCGTGCGCCAGTCCAAAGCCAATGTTTTTTTCCACGCTCAGATGAGGGAACAAGGCGTAGTCTTGAAACACCATGCCAATGCGGCGGTTTTCAGCGGGGACATGAACGGTTTGGCTACTGAGGACTTGCCCGTCCATGGCAATCTGGCCACCAGTAAGTGGCTCTAAACCAGCGACAGCTCTGAGCAACGTGGTCTTGCCGCAACCGGAGGGTCCGATCAACACGCCCATTTGGCCTTGCTGTAACCCAAAACTCACGCGATCCACCGCGGCATGGTCGCGGCCCGGGTAGCGCACTTGCAAATCTGACACATCAATGAACATAAGTCGGATTGTAGGCAGGCACCTGACCCACTGCCTACAATCGCCGCTTACCCTTGCCCGCCTACGTGCCGATTCACGCCATGCCTTTGTTTAATGTTCTTCGCGGGTTCACCGTTTGGATGCTGCTCACGCCTGTGTTGATGGTGCTGGGCGCTTGGCTGCAGTGGGACAGCACTTCGGCTGCTGTGTGGCAAGGTTTGCTTGAAACGGTACTTCCTGAATACACACTGACCAGTCTACTGTTGTGTGCGCTGGTCGCGCTTGGTGTGGTCAGCATGGGCAGTGTCAGCGCCGCCGCCGTCAGCCTGTTTGAATTTCCCGGGAGACACACTCTGAGTTGGCTGTTGTTGTTGCCTTTGGCCATGCCGGCTTACGTGGTGGCCTATGCCTACACTGATTTTTTACAGTACAGCGGCTACCTGCAAAACTGGTTGCGAATGCACACGGGCTGGCAAGGCGCTTTGTGGCCGGATATTCGCAGTACCTGGGGTGCCGCACTGGTATTGAGCTTGAGTTTGTATCCGTATGTGTATTTGCTGTGCCGCAGTGCATTGCTTGACCGTGCGCCGCAGTTGATGGAGGCGGCACGTTTGCTTGGCGCTTCTTTGCCACGTCGCATATTTCAAGTGGCGCTGCCGTTGGCTCGGCCTGCGATTGCCGCCGGGTTGGCCTTGGCCATGATGGAAACCTTGGCCGATTTCGGGGTCAGCAGTTATTTCGGCGTGCCCACTTTTTCCACTGGTATTTATAAGGCTTGGCTGGTGATGGACAACCGCGTGGCAGCGGCTCAGCTGTCCTCATTTTTGCTGTTGCTGGTGGCATCGGTGTTGTGGATGGAATACCGCGCCCAAGCACGCCTGCGGTTTGTCACGCGCCGCGGTGCCGCTCGCACCCACGAATCTCAAGCATTGCGTCTGCATGGTTGGCGCGCCGCTTTGGCTTTTTCGCTGTGCATGCTGCCCGTGTTGCTGGGTTTTGTGTTTCCATTACTGATCATGGGCCATGCCTTGTGGGTGGGCAGCCAGCAACAAGCCATGCCATGGGCTGCATTTGCAGGATGGTTTTGGAACAGTCTGCGCTTGGGCGGCATGACGGCCGTGTTGGCAGTGGGTCTGGCCTTGGTGCTGGCCCACGGCGTGCGAGCCCGACCCACTTGGTGGCGTCGTTTCAGTACCCAACTGGCAGCAATGGGCTATGCCGTACCCGGTGCCGTCATCGTCGTCGGTTTGTTGCTGCCCTTGGCTTGGATACAGCAACGCTGGCCTGACAGCGGCGCCGGTTACTGGCTGACCGCTACGCTCTTGGGGTTGTTGTGGGCTTACCTGGTGCGATTCATGGCGGTGGCATTGCAAAGCATACAAAGCGGCTTTTCACGCATATCGATGAGTGCGGATGAAAGCGCCCGCATGCTCGGCTCACCGTCGCGCGATGTGTTTTGGCGGGTGCATTGGCCTTTGCTGCGACCTTCCGCGGCATCTGCCTTGCTGCTGGTCTGGGTAGACGTCATGAAAGAGTTACCTGCCACCTTGGTTCTGCGCCCCTTTAACACCGATACGCTGGCGGTCATGGCCTACCAACTCGCGCGCGATGAGCGTTTGGGCGAAGCTGCTCTCCCCTCGCTGGCCTTGGTCTTGGCTGGTTTGCTGCCGGTGCTGCTGATGGCCAGAGCCCAGAAAACCTCATCCCAAGCCTGAACCCGAAAACTGAATGCGAATAATTCGCATTTGAGTTATGATCTCGCCTGTCATATTCGAAAGGCGTTTGTATGCGTTCATTTTTGGTTGCACCTCAATCTGTCAAAGTCGCCCGTTTACTCTTGGCGGCTGGTCTGTTTCTGGGAAGTCTGACCGGCTTTGCCGCCGAAGAGCCGGTGCTCAACCTGTATTCGGCGCGCCATTACGCCACCGACGAGGCTTTGTATGCCAACTTCACGCGCGCCACCGGTATCAAAATCAACCGGGTCGACGCAGACGACGCAGGCATCTTGGCCCGCCTCAAAGCTGAAGGATCGGCCTCGCCCGCTGACGTGATTTTGCTGGTGGATGCAGCCCGATTGTGGCGGGGCGAAGTAGAGGATTTGTTCGCGCCGGTGCAGTCGCCCGGCTTGCTCAAAGCGGTGCCCGAGCATTTGCGCGCCAAGCAAAGGCCCGATGGCACGCGCTGGTTTGGCTTGTCCACCCGCGCCCGCGTCATCGTCTACGACAAGCAAAAATACAAGCCCGAGGAGGTGGACAGCTATGAAAAACTGGCCGACCCCAAATTTGCGGGCCGCTTGTGCATTCGCTCCGGCTCGCACCCTTACAACTTGTCTTTGTTCGGTGCCATGCTCGAACACATGGGCGCAGCGGCCACTGAAACCTGGCTCAAAGGTTTGGTGGCCAATTTGGCGCGCCAGCCCAAAGGCGGCGACACCGACCAGATCAAAGGCGTGGCCAGCGGTGAATGCGGCGTGGCTTTGGCCAACTCTTATTACCTGGCTCGTCTGTACCGCAGTGACAACCTGCAAGACAAAGCCGTGGTGGAGCGCATTGGGGTGATGTTCCCCAACCAAAACAGCTGGGGCACGCATGTCAATATCGCAGGCGGTGCAGTTGCGCGCCACGCCAAGCACCCGCAAAACGCGGTGGCATTTCTGACCTATTTGGTGAGTGAACAAGCGCAAACCTATTTTGCCGATGGCAACAACGAGTGGCCGGTGATCAACGGGCTTTCTATCCAAAACCCGGCGCTCAAAGCCATGGGCGGCGCATCCTTCAAAAGCGAGAAATTGTCCGCGAGTGTGGTGGGCATGAACCAGGTGAAAGTGCAACAAATGTTGGATCGCGTCGGACTGCGCTGATGCCCATGCAAGGTCTGCTGAGTCATCGCAGTAGGTTTGTCATCTGGCTGGCGCCAGCCGCTGTCCTGCTGTGCGCCTTGGCTTGGCTGGCTTGGCATCAAGTTCATAAGCCAATCCACACCCAACAGTTGTCTGCCCAAGCCCAACTCGGTCACCACTTGTTTCATGACACATCGCTGTCGGCCTCCGGCCAACAATCTTGCGCGAGTTGTCATTTGAAAGAACTCGGTCATGCCTCGGCACGCGGGCTGGAGATCGGCGGACCCCAGATGCAGTTCACGGGCGATCGCAACACGCCCTCGCTGCGTTACCTTTGGCGCAACACCGGTTTGCATTTTGATGAAGAAGGCAAAGCCAGCGGCGGCTTCTTTTGGGACGGGCGTTCGGACAGTTTGAACGCACAAGCCGCAGAGCCATTTTTGAACCCGGCTGAAATGGCGAACCCTGACAAAGCCAGCGTCGTGGCCAAACTGTCGCACGCCGCTTATGCCGCTCAGTTCGAGCGTTTGTTCGGCAAAGACATTTGGCAGCACACGGACAAAGCGTTTGACGCCATGACGCAGGCGCTGGCCAGCTACCAGACCGAAGACGCTGACTTTCATCCGTTTGATTCGGTGTTTGACCGAGTATCACAGGGCAAGGCCAGTTTCAACGCCCAGCAACAACGGGGCTGGGAATTGTTCAAAGACCCTGAAAAAGGCAATTGCGCGGCCTGCCACACCGCAGAAGCGGACAAAGACGGCACGCCGCCTTTGTTCACCGACAACAGCTACGACAACCTGGGCGTGCCGGTATCAGCGAAGAGGCTTAAAAACCAAGCCATAGATAAAGGTGTGTGCACGCATCCACTGGTTAGCGCCCGTGCGGATGCGCACACATTGTGCGGTGCGTTCAAGGTGCCGAGTCTGCGCAATGTGGCCGTGCGGCGGGCGTTTTTCCATAACGCGGCCATGACCGACTTGCGAGAAGTCATTGCGTTTTACGCCACCCGTGACACCGACCCGAAACGCTGGTACGGCACCAACAAGCCTTTAGGTGGCGTGCACCCGAGTTTGCGCCCCAATGTCAACCGTGACGAAGTGCCTTACGGTCAAAAGCCGGGTGAGCGAGCGCGCTTGATCGAACAAGACATAGACGACTTGCTGGCTTTTTTACACACGCTCACTGACGCTGATCTGCAGGCAATAACTGCATCGCCTCCGGTCGCAATTGCTGCTCCAAGCGCTGCGGCTCACGCGGGTCGTAGGGCTGCCAACCCAGTGGCTTTAAATAACCGTTAGACCAAGCCGCAAAAACCAGGTTGCAAACCAACAGCAGCGCGCAGCACAGCCACAGCACTTTTTTCATGTAGCCTCCATCGGCAACACACTGACTTCGTCGCTGCTGACTTGCAGTTGCCCGTGTTCGGTTTGCACTTGCAACACGCCATGCGTGTTGACGCCGAGAGACGTGCCGCGTGTACCGTCTGACAATTGCAAAGCCTGACCGGACAACACATCCCGGCGCTCAAACGCCTGTTGAAACACAGCAAACCCAGCGCGCTCAAAATGCTTTAAACCTTTCAGCAAACCGGGCAACACGGCTTGCAGCACATCGACTGTCGTTAACTGTTCGCCGCTGACCTCGCGCAAACCTGCTGGGGTGCTGCGGTACTCGCCTACAGGGGGTGCGCTCAGGTTCAAGCCGATGCCAATCACCACATAACGGCTGGCCTCTTGCGCTCCTTGTTTGACCACGGTTTCAATCAAGATGCCGCCCAGCTTGCGCGGGTGTGTCCAGTTGCCGAGCAACAAATCGTTGGGCCATTTCAAACCGATGTTTTTGTCATAAGACGGATCCAAGGCATCAGCCAGACAACAACCGACGGCCAGCGACAAACCAGACCAGTCTGTTGGCGACAAAGACAAGCCCAGCGAAAAAGTGAGCGCATCTCCCGGCTGGCCTTGCCACTGTCGGCCCAGTCTTCCGCGCCCTGCGGTTTGCTCATCGGCCAGCAACAAACATGTGCGGTTGTCGCCTTGGCGGGCTCGCCGCATCAGTTCTGTGTTGCTGGAATCGATAACGCTGACATGTTCGGCATGCGCGTGCGGATCCCAAGATGCCATCAAGGTTTGGATGGGCTGCATGCTCTCAGAAGCTAAGGTGTGGGCTGTCATGGCGAAGCGCTGGCAGCGGGTATGCGGCCTCAGTCCTTGGGCGCCAGCAAGGTGCCGCGACACATAGAAGCGCCACAACGACACGGGTAATCGGCCAGCAATTCGGGGGTGTACTTCTCGTCAATCACCAGGCCGTAGTCATAGTTGAGTTCTTCGCCGGATTTGATTTTGCGCAGCGTGCGAATGAAAATACGACCGCCCGCTTCGTCGGCTTCGCAATTAGGCGCACACGCGTGGTTGATCCAGCGGGCGTCATTTCCGCCATGCAGGGCATCAATCACATTTTTTTTGCTGACATGGAAGTAAAACGTGTGGTTGGGGTCAGACGGATCGTGGGGGTGGCGTTTCTGCGCTTTTTTCCAACTGATAACCTCGCCGGTGTATTCAATGATGATTTCGCCTTTGGCGATAGGCACCAGCGCAAACACGCCCTTGCCATGCACGCCTGAGTTACGGACTTCAATGCGCTTGCCACTGGCGGGTGCGATGATGGGGGAGGTCAAGTTGAAAACTCTGGTAAGTTGAATACGTACGTGTGCGCGTGCGCGCGCACG
>CANHLD010000102.1 GCA_947461325.1 Comamonadaceae bacterium | reverse complement strand
CGGACCGTCAGGCGCGGCACTGACGAACTGCTTGACCAAGGGGTCGGTGCTGTTTCTCACTTCAGCAGGCGTTCCCTGTGCAGCTATGCGTCCGTTGGCCAAAATAATGACTTGATCGGCAATATGAAAGGTTTCTTCCAGATCGTGCGACACCACGATGCTGGTCAAACCCAAGGTGTCGTTCAACTGGCGGATCAAACGCGCCGCCGTGCCCAGCGAGATCGGGTCCAAACCCGCAAACGGCTCGTCATACATCATCAATTCTGGATCGAGCACCATGGCACGCGCCAAGGCCACCCGCCGCGCCATGCCGCCTGAAATTTGGCTGGGCAGCAAATCGCGCGCGCCGCGTAAACCTACCGCTTGTAATTTCATCAGCACGATATCGCGCACCATCGTCTCGGGCAATTGGGTGTGTTCGCGCAAAGGAAATGCCACGTTGTCGAACACAGACATGTCAGTGAACAAGGCGCCGAATTGGAACAACATGCCCATGCGACGGCGGGCTTGGAACAAGGCGTCCCGCTGTAATGGACCAACGTCGATGGAATCAAACAGCACCCGACCGCTGTTGGCGCGGTATTGACCACCAATCAGTCGCAGTACCGTGGTTTTGCCGCCACCGGAAGCCCCCATCAAGGCTGTGACTTTGCCTTTGGGGACCTTCAAGCTCACACCTTCGAGCACCGGCCTGTCCCCGTAACCGAAGTGCACATCCTCAAGCTGGATCAAAGGCGTTTCAACAAGTGACATGTTTTTGAGAGATACAGCCAGAAGAGATTAAGTGGCATTCTAAGTGGCTGACATAGACGGTCAAACCCTCAGGCCATTGGAATGTCAACGCGGCAATTCACTCTCTCCCATCAAAAACTGGTCGATGGTGCGTGCCGCTTGGCGGCCTTCGCGAATGGCCCAGACCACCAGCGACTGGCCGCGCCGCATGTCACCGGCCGCAAACACCTTGGGCACATTGGTGATGTAGCCACCCTCTTCAGTGTGGGCTTTGGCATTGCCGCGAGCGTCTTTGTCGATGCCGAAAGCATCGAGCACCGTGGCGACCGGATTGACAAAACCCATGGCCAGCAAGACCAGATCCGCTTTGTGCACTTGCTCGGTGCCAGGCACTTCGGTGAGTTTGCCGTCTTTCATTTCGACGTGAACGGTTTTCAAGCCAGTGAGTTTGCCTTTTTCACCCATGAATTCTTTGGTGGAAATGGCGAACTCGCGCTCGCAGCCTTCTTCGTGGCTGGAACTGGTGCGCAGCTTGAGCGGCCAATAAGGCCAGACCAAAGGTTTGTCTTCGTGCTCGGGCGGTTGCGGCATGACTTCAAACTGGGTCACGTGCGCCGCGCCATGGCGGTTGGAGGTACCCACGCAGTCCGAGCCGGTGTCGCCGCCGCCGATAACGATGACGTGTTTACCGTCTGCACGCAACTGGCCTTTGTAAGTGTCGCCAGCATTCACTTTGTTTTGCTGCGGCAAAAACTCCATGGCGAAGTGCACGCCGTCGAGTTCACGTCCGGGCACCGGCAAGTCGCGCGATTGCTCTGAACCACCGGTCAACAACACAGCGTCAAATTCTTTTTTCAATTGATCGGCTGTGACCGTGTCCTTGGCCCAGTTGGTGACCTTGCTGTCTTTGGGCCAGGCACCGACCAACACACCGGTTTTAAAAACCACGCCTTCGGCTTGCATTTGTTCTACGCGGCGATCGATGTGCGACTTTTCCATTTTGAAATCGGGAATGCCGTAACGCAGCAAACCGCCGACACGGTCGTTCTTTTCAAACACGGTGACCGCATGACCGGCACGCGCGAGTTGCTGGGCAGCCGCCATGCCCGCTGGGCCGGAGCCGACGACCGCGACTTTTTTGCCGGTCTTCTTGGACGCTGGCATGGGCTTGACCCAACCCTCGGCCCATCCTCGATCGATGATGGCGTGCTCGATCGATTTGATACCGACCGCGTCGTCGTTCACATTCAAGGTGCAAGCGGCTTCGCAAGGTGCGGGGCAAATGCGGCCGGTGAACTCGGGGAAATTGTTGGTGCTGTGCAAAACGGTTAAAGCGTTTTGCCAGTCGTTGTTAAACACCAAATCGTTGAAGTCCGGAATGATGTTGTTGACCGGGCAGCCGCTGTTGCAAAACGGTGTGCCGCAATCCATGCAACGCGCACTTTGCGTTTTCGCTTGCTCGGGGCTCAAGCCGATGACAAATTCTTTGTAATGTTTGAGCCGCTCCGGTACGGGTTTGTAGCCCTCTTCGACGCGCTCAAATTCCATGAAGCCAGTGATTTTTCCCATGATATTTCCTTGTACGCGTTAAGACTTGACGGCTGCTTTTTTGGCTTTGGCGGCTGCCGGTTTGGCGTCTGCTGCGGCCATGTCACCCAGTGCGCGTTTGTATTCGTTGGGGAACACTTTGACGAACTTGGCGCGAGCTTCACTCCAGTTATCCAACAGTGCGCGTGCACGTTTAGAGCCAGTCCAGCGGTGGTGGTCTTCGAGTAACTTCTTCAATTGCGCTTCATCGGTTTGACCGCGGTGCCACAAAGCTTTGGGCGTGTTGTCTGTTTGTTCTTTGTCGCTCAATACTTTGTCCATACTGACCATGGCGGTATTGCAACGCTCGGCAAACAAACCGTCTTCGTCGTACACATAAGCGATACCGCCGCTCATGCCTGCAGCGAAATTGCGGCCGGTGTTGCCCAACACGGCTACCGTGCCACCTGTCATGTATTCGCAACCGTGGTCACCGGTGCCTTCCACCACAGCGGTGGCACCTGACAAACGCACCGCGAAGCGCTCACCTGCCACGCCACTGAAAAACGCTTCGCCGCTGGTCGCGCCATACAACACGGTGTTGCCAACAATGGTATTGCTGATGGCTTCGCCTCTGAAATCAATACTCGGGCGCACCACCACACGGCCGCCGGACAAACCTTTGCCGGTGTAGTCGTTGGCGTCACCGATCAAATACAAGGTGATGCCTTTGGCTAAGAATGCGCCGAAGGATTGACCGCCGGTGCCCTCTAATTGGATGCGCAGTGTGTCGTCCGGCAAACCTTCGGGGCGCACCTTGGTGAGCGCGCCGGACAACATGGCGCCGACCGAGCGGTTGACGTTGCGCGCGACTTCCATGAACTGCACTTTTTCGCCCTTGTCGATGGCGGCGCGGCTTTTCTCGATCAGCACTTTGTCGAGTGCTTTGTCCAGCCCGTGGTCTTGTGTAGCCACATGGAACAGCGGCGTGCCTTGCGGCATCTGCGGCATGGCCAGCAAACGGCTGAAGTCCAAGCCTTTGGCTTTCCAATGCTCGACGCCTTGTTTCATATCCAGCAAATCGGCGCGGCCAATCATGTCATCGAATTTAGCGATACCCAATTGCGCCATGATGTGACGCACTTCTTCGGCAATAAAGAAGAAGTAATTCACCACGTGCTCGGGCTTGCCGGAGAATTTTTGACGCAGCACCGGGTCTTGCGTGGCCACGCCGACAGGACAGGTGTTGAGGTGGCATTTGCGCATCATGATGCAGCCTTCAACAACCAACGGCGCAGTGGCAAAACCGAATTCATCCGCGCCCAGCAAGGCACCGATAGCCACATCGCGGCCGGTCTTCATTTGGCCGTCGGTTTGCACGCGAATGCGTCCGCGCAAACCGTTCAAGACCAAAGTTTGCTGGGTTTCGGCCAGACCGATTTCCCAAGGGCTGCCCGCGTGTTTGATGGACGACCAAGGAGAAGCGCCGGTGCCACCGTCATGACCGGCGATCACCACGTGATCGGCTTTGCACTTGGCCACGCCTGCGGCGATCGTTCCGACACCGACTTCAGACACCAACTTGACGCTGACGTCGGCATGCGGCGCCACGTTTTTCAAGTCGTGGATCAGTTGCGCCAAATCTTCAATGGAGTAAATGTCGTGGTGCGGCGGCGGGGAAATCAAGCCCACGCCCGGCACCGAGTAACGCAGAAAACCGATGTACTCGGACACCTTGCCACCGGGCAGTTGACCGCCCTCGCCCGGCTTGGCGCCTTGCGCCATCTTGATTTGAATTTGGTCGGCGCTGCTCAGGTACTCCGCTGTGACGCCGAAACGCCCGGAAGCCACTTGCTTGATTTTCGAGCGAAGCGAGTCGCCAGCCATCAAAGGCATGTCGACTTCGACTTGTTTGTCGCCGATCACGCTTTTCAACGACTCGCCTTTTTTGATGGGGATGCCTTTGAGTTCGTTGCGGTAACGCGCCGGGTCTTCACCGCCTTCACCGGTATTGCTTTTGCCGCCGATGCGGTTCATGGCGACGGCCAGTGTGGCGTGCGCTTCTGTGCTGATCGAACCCAAAGACATGGCGCCGGTGGCGAATCGCTTGACGATCTCTGCAGCGGACTCCACCTGGTCCAAGGGAATGGCTTTGGCAGGATCAATTTTGAATTCGAACAAACCGCGCAATGTCATGTGGCGACGGCTTTGGTCGTTGATGATTTGTGCGTACTCTTTGTAGGTGGTCCAGTTGTTGCCCCGGGTGCTGTGCTGCAATTTGGCAATCGCGTCCGGTGTCCACATATGGTCTTCGCCGCGCGTGCGCCAAGCGTACTCGCCGCCGGTCTCTAGCATGGTGGCCAACACCGGGTCGTTGCTGAACGCGCTGGCATGCATGCGGATCGCTTCTTCGGCGATTTCAAAAATGCCTATGCCTTGTACGCGGCTGGGCGTGCCAGTGAAATATTTGTCAATCGTTTCGCTGTTGACGCCGATGGCCTCAAACAACTGTGCGCCGCAGTAAGACATGTAGGTGGACACGCCCATCTTGGACATGATTTTGGACAGGCCTTTGCCGATGGCTTTGACGTAGTTGTAAATCGCTTTGTCGGCAGACAAATCGCCGGGCAGGCTTTTGTGCAACTCGGCCAAAGACTCCATCGCCAAATAGGGATGAACGGCTTCCGCGCCATAGCCTGCAAGCACCGCAAAGTGGTGCACCTCGCGGGCGCTGCCGGTTTCCACCACCAAGCCTGCGCTGGTGCGCAAACCTTCTTTCACCAGATGCTGATGAATCGCGGACAAAGCCAGCAGCGCGGGAATGGCAACATGCGTGGCGTTCAAACCGCGGTCGCTGATGATGAGAATGTTGTGGCCGCCTTTGATCTGATCAACGGCTTGCGCACACAAGGAAGCGAGCTTGGCCTCTACGCCTTCGTGGCCCCAACTCAAGGGGTAAGTGATGTCCAGCGTGGCGCTTTTGAATTTGCCGTTGGTCATGCTCTCGATGTGACGCAGCTTGGCCATGTCCTGGAAGTCCAAAATTGGCTGGCTGACTTCAAGCCGCATCGGCGGATTGACTTGGTTGATGTCGAGCAGGTTCGGTTTCGGTCCAACAAACGAGACCAGTGACATGACGATGGCTTCGCGGATCGGGTCGATCGGCGGATTGGTCACTTGCGCGAACAATTGTTTGAAGTAGTTATAGAGCGATTTGTTTTTGTTGGACAACACAGCCAATGGGCTGTCGTTGCCCATGGAGCCCAATGCTTCTTCACCGTTGGCGGCCATGGGCGCCATCAAAAATTTGAAATCTTCTTGGGTGTAACCAAAGGCTTGTTGGCGGTCGAGCAACGACAAATCGGTGTGCTCAGGCGAGCCGACAGGGTGCTCTTCCACGTCATCCAAACGGATACGCAGATTTTCAATCCACTGTTTGTAAGGCTTGCTGTTGGCCAGACCGGATTTCAACTCTTCGTCGTTGATCATGCGGCCTTGTTCGAGGTCAATCAAAAACATCTTGCCGGGCTGCAAACGCCATTTGCGGATGATCTTGCTCTCGGGCACCGGCAACACGCCGGATTCGGAACCCATGATCACCAAATCGTCGTCGGTGATGCAATAGCGAGAGGGGCGCAAACCGTTGCGGTCTAGTGTGGCGCCGATTTGTCTGCCGTCTGTGAATACGATGGAGGCCGGGCCGTCCCAAGGCTCCATCATGGCGGCGTGGTATTCGTAGAACGCACGGCGGCGCGGGTCCATGTGGCTGTGGTTTTCCCAAGGCTCGGGAATCATCATCATCATGGCTTGGCTGATCGGGTAACCGGCCATGGTCAAGAGTTCCAAGCAATTGTCAAACGTGGCGGTGTCAGACTGATCGGCAAAGCTGATGGGGTAGAGCTTTTTCAAATCGGCGCCCAGCACCGCAGACGACATCACGCCTTCGCGCGCTTTCATCCAGTTGTAGTTGCCTTTGACGGTGTTGATCTCGCCGTTGTGCGCCACGTAGCGGTAAGGGTGCGCCAGCGGCCATTCGGGGAAGGTGTTGGTGGAGAAACGCTGGTGCACCAGACCGAGCGCGGACACGCAACGCGCGTCTTTCAAATCATTGAAATAGGTTCCGACTTGATCGGCCAGCAACAAGCCTTTGTAAATGACAGTACGGCTGGACATGCTGGGCACGTAATACT
>CANHLD010000101.1 GCA_947461325.1 Comamonadaceae bacterium | reverse complement strand
TGTCATTATTGCTTCAAGAAATTTCAACCAAGCAGCAGCTTGGCGCCATGGTCAACGAACGCGATTTATCGCGTTACACACCGTCTGAAATCTGCCAAACCATTCAAGCTTTGATGCGCGATGGTCGCGATGAGTTTGCTTACCTAATGGGTGAAGCAGCGCTCAACCTGTACCCCTATTCTGAGGATATATTGGCCGTCACGGGCTTGTTGGCCAGTACCAGGCAAGATTGGTCATTGGCTGTTGAGTTGCTCGAAGAGCTCAAACGCATGCAGGGTCCCAATTCCCCTGTTTTAACGTTTGTCATTTTGGCCAGGTCCTTGCGCTGTAATCTGGAGCCAGCCAGGGCATTTGAGGTGGTAGAAGAAGGTTTGCAATTTTTTCCAGACCATGAAGAGTTACTGTCTGAAAAGACATTCTTAAAAACGTTTATAGATGCGCACCACCCAGCGTCTCAACACAAAAGCTAATTGCTTAAAGGTCCGAAGGGACCTTTTTTATTGCTGTAACAACTTCAACACAATCTGTTGACTGGCGTTGGCTTGTGCCAATACCGCAGTAGCTGCTTGCTGAATAATTTGTGCGCGAGCCAACTCAGAAGACGCCAGTGAATAGTCGGTATCTTCTATCTTGCTGCGTGAGTTACTGGTGTTCATAGACACGTTGGTGATATTGTCCATGGCATGGTTCAGACGGTTGGTGACTGCACCCATGGTGGCACGAGATTCGTTGACCTTTTGCATCACGCGGTCCAACAACTCGATCGTTTTTGTTGCTGCTTCGGGTGTGGCAATACCAACGATGGGGTTACCCAGTTGAGCGTCAGCCGTGATCAACCCAGTCAGGCCGCCCTGGCTGCCAAAGTCAGGCATGTCTATATTGATGGTTTGGTAGCGTCTAGCGCCAACCTGAAAACTCAATTGCCCCGTGCTTTCATAGCCGTAATGACCCTCTAAAAAGCCTAAGGCTTTAAAGTTGGATGAACTTGAGTAACCATTAGCACCAGGTGCCATGGTGAAGGGCTCACGCGATTGAAGGGTGACACTTCCATAGTAGGTTTTATATCCCGGCGGTGCGACTGAGCTGCTTGGAATGTCAGCGTTTAATCCCAAATCGGCGTTGGTCATGCCTGTACCCAAGCCAATTTGTATGGACAGATTGCGGCCATCCACAGTGGTCAAGTCAATGCCGCCCAGGTCATTCAGCGATGCCTTCACGCCATGGGTATCAACGCCGGCATTTACTGCTGATAGCACTGCAGACAGCCGTTGTGCTGCGGTTTGTGAAGCACTCAAGGTCACCGAGACCGTTGAGTTGTTGATCATCAACGTAGTTGTACCGTTAGTCATCGACATGGCCACACCTTGTAGCAAAGGCCCTTGTGCCAGTGCAGTGACATGGGTTTGAGTTTGGCTTTCGTTAATGGCTATGGCCAAAGCAATCGCACTGCTGCGTTTGTCGCTGCTATCTATGCTGCCCAATCCGCTTTTGGCTACCGAGGCGGTGTCATCGCTGTCCGTAGTGGCTCGAATCGCAAAACCATTGATCATTAGATCACCGGCATTCAGAGGGGTGTAGGTCGAATTGGGTGAGGACAAAGAGCGTTGCAGAACCATTGCCCTGGTGGTTGGTGCGCTGAAATCTCCTGTGCTGAGTCCCCATCTTGAAATGTATCCACTGGGACTGGTAATTTTGAGGGGCTCATCGCGTTGAGTGGTTAGCGCAATTCCGCCTGTTTGAATGCCCGCTTTCAAACCAGTGTGGGCGGCAAAGCTGACATCGGTTGAGGCCAGGGTGACCTCGATGTTGCGGCCATCCATTGCCGTTAACAAAATGCCGTTCACGTCTTGCCCCGTGTCTTTGGCAATAACGCCTGTATCAGGCGTCATTGCATTGATAGCTCTGACAATTTGATCCCTTGTACTGCTGGCGTCATTGACTACGGTGGTGATCGTTGTGCTTTTGCCGTTCAAGGTCAGCGTACCGCTGTAAACCGCTGTCCCAGCGCTCATGGCAGTGCCTGTCAGCAGTGTGGGTTGGGCAATCGCTCTTACCCCTGTCATTGGGTTTTTTGCGTTGATGGCGGCGGCTCTGGCGATCGCGCTGAATGCACGGTTGTCTGAACCAGCGACCCAATATGACAAGGCGTCATCCGAAGCGCTTGGGATACCGATAGGTACACCGTTGATCGACATATCGGTGGCGGAGATGGCAGTCAGGCCAGCTGCTGAGGTGGCAAAGGTGCCTATGCCAGTGGCTTTGGATTGGTGACCAATAGGTACACCTGTGGTGCCGTTCAATATGGGGAAACCATTCCATTCGGTGTTGTTAGCAATTTGTACGATTTGTTTTTTTAATTGCTGAAACTCCATGTCCATGAACCCACGTTGGACACCGTTGTAGGTATCGTTCACAGAAAGAACCGAGATTTCTCGCATGCGCTGCAACATATTGCTGATTTCGCCCGTGGCGCCATCGGCAGTTTGCAACAACGAAACAGCGTCACCTGCATTTCTCACAGCTTGGTTAAGCGATCTGATTTCAGCATTCATCCAAGACGCTATGGCCATACCAGCTGCGTCATCCCTTGAAGAGTTGATGCGCTTGCCTGTTGACAGTTGCTCCATGGCCACTGACAAAGGTCGCTCATTGGCCTGCAAAGATGCATTAGCCATCAAGGCTTTGATATTTGTGTTGATGACAGGCATAAAGTTTTTTGGGCGAATAGTGCAATTTGTTCAATAAACAAGCAATAAAAGTGCCATCACAACCCTTACAACCTTGTCCTCCCTTATAAAGAGTGCGAATTCAGGTAAGTGGTCACCCATGTATGGCTACATTTAAATCAACTGTGCCCCAAAGTTGACGGCTAATCGACAACACTTGCCGCTCTAGCGGCAAGCCGGTGGCAACTTTATGCCATTGGTTTTTTATTACTATTTTTAAATTTTTAATAGATATTTAAATACTCAAAAAATATAGATTTGAACTACCTCAGGGTTGGGAATAAGGGAATTTTATAGTTGGCATCTGTTTTGCTTAACAGGTTCCATGTGAAGGAACTGATCCGGTTGGGATTGTTTCCAACCGTAAACCAACATTAGGAGTAAGACATGAAAGCACTTGCAAAAGAAGTTTTGGGCAAAGCGGAGATGGGTCGCATGATGAGCGACAAGGATGTTTCTAAGTTTTCTCCCATGGAAATCCGTGAAGCCATCCAAACTTTGGTGACAGAAGGCAAAGATGCCTTGGCCAATGCCTTGGGTGATGCCGGCTTGAGCCTGTATCCCGACAGCGAAGATATTTTGGCTATCACCGGCTTGCTCGCACTGATGCGTCAAGACTGGGCATATGCCGTTGACCTGATGGAACAACTTCACCAACTCCAAGGTGACAAAACACCTGCATTTACTTATGTGATGTTGGTTCGCGCCTTGCGTTGCAATTTAGAGCCTGTACGTGCTGCACATGTTTGCACACAAGCGCTCAAACAATATCCCGAGCAGATTGAATTGGTATCTGAGGGACTCTTGTTAGAAGACTTCATGTCTTCTGCAGTTCACGAGACAAATTCCGAACAGTGATGTTCTGACGCACCACCAATACCCCCCAAAAACTGAAACAGAAATCGTCCAGGTGCATGCAAAGAAATTTTGTAGAGATGGCACAGGACTTGCATAACCACCTTGAAAGATTGACTGAAGTAAGTCAGGAGAAAACAAAATGGCAGTGATCAATACCAACGTCAAAGCGCTGTTCTCGCAAGCAGCCTTAAAGGCCACCGAGCGTAATCAGCAGGTGTCCATGCAGCAGTTGTCCACAGGCAAGCGCATCAATTCGTCACGCGACGATGCCGCCGGTATGGCCATTGCCACCCGTATGACGCACCAAATACGCAGCTTGAACCAAGCCGTGCGCAATGCAGGTGACGCCATCACGCTGATTCAAACCGCGGAGGGCGCGACCAACGAAATCACTGACATGATGCAACGCATGCGTGAGTTGGCCATCCAAGCCTCCAACGACACCAATAACAATGAACAACGCAGTTATTTGGATCTGGAATTCCAACAACTGAAGAAACAAATCGTTCAAATTGCCGACAACACCGAGTGGAACGGATTCCCCGTGTTGAATGGCAGCACAGGCGAGCGTGTTGGCATCAAGCCGGTTTATAAGACCATTTCTGAGCCTACCGTGACTGACGCAATTCAAATCACTGCAGGTAAACCAACATCCAGCTCAGCTTCTATTCATACCTCCTTAGGTGTGACAGAGACTTCAGCGGTGACTTTCCTAGGCTTAACTTCAGGTCAATCAGTCACAGTGGCTGGACTGACCTATACAGCCAATACGACCAACACGGCAACGGAGGTCGCAGCTGCTTTTGCAAGCTTGGCTTCAGGTACGGCCGCAGCCAGTGTGCCAGCCGCTCAACTGACTAAAGGCGCGATGAGCGGAACCTTAACGGATTTCTCTACAGCTGCAAATGCAGCAGGTGTTTTGACTTTCACCAGTGCTTCTACCTATACCAATGTGGACAATATCGCCATCACATCTTCTGCTGCTGCAGTTCTTCCAACAGTTACAACACAGACCGAGGGTGTGACTGGTTTAGGTGTGACAGAAAAAAATGTCTTGACCTTCCCTGCGATGAGCAAAGGTCAAACCATCACCGTGGCAGGCTTGACCTATACGGCTACCGTTGCCAACAGTGGCGCTGAAGTGGCAGAAGCCTTTGCCAATATCGCTGCAGGTGCCACAACAGGCTCTAGCACCAAAGGAACTTACAGCGGAACCTTGGCTGCATTCAGCTCTGGTCCCAAAGAAGCCAGCAGCAATGTGACATTCACCAGCGGAACCAATTTCTCTAACGTCACCGACATCGCTGTTTCAAGCGGAACGACGGTTTCGGGTGGCACGATTGCCTTGGCGCCTACCATTGCAACCACATCGGGTGCAGCTGGTGGCGGTATCGTCTTGGGCGGTGCGGGATCATTTGCCAAATCTGGTTCTTTGTCGGTGGTTGCAGCAGGCCCCACATCATTGACATCAGCCACTTTCACTTTGGAAGATGGTCAAATTTTGGACCTCAACGTCAACAGCGCTGTCACTATTACTGGCGGCATTGTGACCATTGACAAAACCAAGCTCGAAAGAGCTGGCATCAATATTTTGTCTACGGGCAATGTGACATTGACTCAAACTGTCTCGGCTGGAACAGCCGCCGCATTCGTATCTGGCGACGTGGTGGGCTTGACCGTCAATCGCACCTTGCCAGGCTTGGAGCAGATGTATGCCAGTGATGTCATCATCAACGGTATCCCCATCGGTGCTTCACGTGAAGCGGATGACACGATTTCCCCTCAAAGTGGCAACCAAATTGCTAGCTCGATTGCCAAAGCAGCGGCCATCAACGAAAAAACCGTTGCCACTGGTGTTCATGCCACGGTCAACCCCACCATCATGACCGGTGCGGCCATGAGTGGAACCGGCCAAGCCAAAGGTACTTTGATGATCAACGGCTTCACAACGCCCATGATCAACACCGTGCTGGACAACCCCCGCGACTCCCGTATCGCTGCGGTCAACGCCATCAACTTTATTTCTGCCCAAACAGGGATTCGTGCAATCGACTCTTTGACAGACAGCAAGGGCATCATGTTGGTGGCCGACGATGGTCGCAACATTGAAGTGACTTTCAACACCGGAAGTACCGACGCTGACTTTGCACGCCTGACAGGCTTGAAGCAAGGTGTTCAAACAGGTACTTTCTCCCTTGAGAGCATGGTGGAAACACCCATCAACATCACCACAGCCACCAACGGTGACATTCACCGCGCTGGCTTGGAAACTGTTAACTACGACAGCAAGATACTCAGTACCGTTACCACCAAGGTTCGTCCTGAGGTGACCTCGGTCAGCGATATCAAGAGCTTGGGCATCAACGATTTGATGATCAACGGTGTGGCCATTCGCCCCGCTTTACCAGCAGACGACACCTTGTCAGTGACACAAAGCTTGTCTAGCAAGGCTGAAGCCAGTGCGATTGCGACAGCTGCAGCCATCAACGCCAGCACCGCCCAAACCGGCGTGACCGCGGTGACTGTGCCTGTCAAAGTCATTGGTGACGTGACCAATGTGTCTTTGCCCTCGGCTGCTACCTTGGCTGCCACGGCAGACAGCACGCAATCTCTTTTCATCAACGGCAAAAACGTTCCTGTCTATATGTCAGTGACGCAGACCGAAGCGGATCGCCGCGCAGCTGTGGTCGCTGCCATCCATGCCAACGCAGGTTTGACCGGCGTTGACGCGGTGGACAACGGCAACGGCGGCGTCACGCTGCAAGCAGTGGATGGGCGCAATGTTTCTATCTGGTTTGACAGCGCCAAAGTCAACGCTGGCAGCTTCGGCTTGGGCAGTGGCACGGTGACCAATACGCCGGATGGTGTCTC
>CANHLD010000100.1 GCA_947461325.1 Comamonadaceae bacterium | reverse complement strand
TTTGTTGCTCCGGTTTTCTGGGGCTTCGGATTTTTACCAAGGCATTGGCATCGCACTTGTATTTTTTGCAGGTGTTGGTTTGCTGATTGATGGTTTTGCTGAAAGGCGAACACACCCTTATATGAACGCATTGCAAGCCACAGAGCAAAAATAAGCTCAAACTCTAAGGGGCGAAATATGCACAGGTTTGTCCCCCAGCTGTCAAAGACAGCTATTTCGTGGTTATTCATCTTATGCGGCACGGTCTCCAGCGCTTTTGAGATTTCCACTGGCGAAAATGTGCAATGCGCGGTTAATGTGAATGGTAAAACCGGCGTCGCAATCGAAGTTTGGGACAGTTACACCGATATTCAAAAACGCAGTCCCGAGCTTGGCCGGGCTGTAGCCGTTATGCGGTTGGATGACAATGGCTGGCCCACTATCATCATCGATGCGCCTGCACACGCGAAATCCATCAAGGGCTCGCAAACCATTTGGGATTTCGTTTATTTTCACGAATGTGCCCATGCACAAAATCCGCAAATAAGTGAAGTCGGCGCCAATTGCTCTGCATATATTGAGATGGGAAAGCGCGGGCTTATGAATTACAACCGCATGAAACAACTGGAAACCATGCACTTCAACATGATGAGCATATTGCCAATTGAATATGCAGGTTCGGGCGCCCAGTTCTGGCACCAGACCTTGCAGTGCGCTAAAAATCCTGAGGCTTTTTTCAGTTCACCAACCGCTTTGGAATCCTTGAAATAAAGCAGACGTAAAAAAACCTGCGGCATTCACATGGCGCAGGTTTTGTATGCCGTCTTTTGACGGCAATGTCTTATTTGTTGCTAATACCAGAGGCATCTGCCACGGACAAGTTACACAGCTTGTTGATCATGGCTTGTTCAGGTGTGCCGGTTGTGACTGGAATCCATTTGCCCATGGTTTGGTCGATGCTCACGCCTTGATCGTTCCATGACTTGTAACCGATGGCTTTCACCAACTGGTAAGCGTTCTTTATGCAACTGTACTGAGCGATGTTTTCAACGTAGAGGAAACCATTGGCGTCAGGCTGGTTGGTGCTGACCATTTGTGATGCAAAACGCAAGTCATCATCCGCTGTGAATGAGCTGGTAGAGGCCAACAATTGGCTGTTACCTTGAGAGATGCTGAAATCCCATGCGGCATGAGCGAAAGAAGCAAACATGGCGATGGAAGAAGCGGCGATCAATTTAGCGAATGAATGTGACATGTGATTAACTCCGGTTAGGTGAATGTTGTTTGAATGACTGTTGAGTAGGTTTTGCTCTTCAACAAATCAATCAACAGAGCGAATATTAGCACTAACCCCAATGAATACCTATACGTTTCTTGAATTATTTCCACAATACCTTTACAAAATCTATTCAAATGTTGGTTATGTGTTCTTTTATATTAATTAAATCAAGCAGATTGACCAGAGATTTTTCCGTTCTGGCATCGAGAAAACTGTAAATACATGATCAGGCCTTAGGAAATTTGACATTAGCCATGGGTAAACACAGGTCAAAGCTTCAGATAGTGCATGTGATACTGCCGCCGGGTTTACGCGACTCCCCGTTTTCAGACTGGTTTCAGACCTGCTGTTGAGACGCATCACAAGGGCTAAACATGCATTCCGCTACAGATCACAGCTTGACTGGCTTTTACAAAGTCATGAATCCCAAGGAGAAGAAAACCTTTTGGGGTTGTTTCATGGGCTGGGCCTTGGACGGCATGGACTTCATGATTTACCCCTTGGTCATTGGCACCATCATTGCACTGTGGCAAGTCGACCTAGGGCTGGCTGGTTTGGCGGTGACTGGCACCTTATTGGCTTCAGCCATTGGCGGTTGGGTTGCCGGCTACATGGCAGACCGCATAGGCCGGGTTCGCACGCTGCAAATAACCATTCTCTGGTTTTCCTCATTCAGCCTGATCAGTGCGTTTGCCCAAGATTTCAATCAATTGATGGTGGCCCGTGCTTTGTTGGGCTTTGGTTTTGGTGGAGAGTGGGCTGCCGGTGCTGTCTTGATGGGTGAAACCATTCGCGCAGAGTTTCGGGGCCGTGCTGTGGGTTCAGTGCAATCAGCCTGGGCTGTCGGTTGGGGCGCTGCAGTGGTGCTTCAAGCCATCACATTCAGCTTGTTGCCGGAGGAACTTGCTTGGCGTGCCATGTTCGCTTTGGGATTTTTGCCTGCCTTGCTGTTGATTTATGTGCGACGGCACATCGAAGAACCGGAGATTGCAAAAGTCGCCAGAGCCAAACTTGCGCAGGAAGGCAAAGCGCCGTCTATTCTTGAAATATTCAAACCTGAGCTATTGAAAACTACCGTGCTGGCTTCTTTGCTAACCATGGGTGCGCAAGGCGGTTATTACGCCATCACAACTTGGGTACCCACATTTTTGAAGACCGAGCGCAAATTGACTGTGATCGGCTCGACGGGGTATTTGTCATTGTTGATTTTGGGAAGCTTCGCCGGTTTTTTATTTGGTGCCTGGATGGCTGATCGTTATGGCCGCCGCAAGTTGTTCATCACCTTTTCTATTGGGGCGATTTGTCTGGTGCTCGCCTATACACAATGGGAAATCACCAACGAAATGATGTTGTGGCTGGGCTTTCCGCTGGGATTTTTTGCCAGCGGTTATTTCTCTGGTTTAGGTGCGTTTTTGACTGAGTTGTTCCCCACGAGGTTGCGCGGTTCTGGTCAGGGATTTTGTTACAACTTCGGTCGTGGCATGGGGGCGTTGTTTCCCGCCTTGGTCGGTTATTTCTCTTTTCAATACGGTTTAGCAACTGCGATTGCGGTGTTTGCCGTCATCGCCTATGGCGTGTTTTTAGTTGCAGCTTGGCTTTTGCCAGAAACACGAGGGCAGGAACTTTATCCGGATTAGTTTTCAGGATTGCAACGACGAAGAATGCACAAAGCCGACGATGGCATAGCCAATCTCATCTAACGATCTGCTGTGCAGAGGGTCGTCATGGTAGAAAAGTAAATCGTGCGAATACCACCCGTAACTGATGGCGTGTGCCATGCGTGCTACTGGCATTATTTTGGTTTGAGCAATGGGTGTTGAGCTTGTGCGTAAGGCATCTGCCCAAATTTCCACATAGGTTTCATGAATCTTTCTCAGTGCGACAGCTGAAGACACTTGCCGCTCTAACAAGAGCAATGCGGTCCATTCTTTAGGCGTGGCAAAACCCTGTTCAATCAATGTTTTCAGCAACGTATGGACAATCTGTCTTATCGGTTGACCTTGCTGTTCATGAACAGCTTTTTTCAAAATTTCTGCGCATTCAAGACAACGCTTATGAATACTTGAAGCTGCCAAGGCCTTCAGGTTAGGAACATAGTCATAAAACGTTCCGATACCGACACCAGCGACCGATGCAACCTCACGGATGGTCATTTTTTCATAGCCCCGATCGACCAAAACCCGAACAAACGCTTCCTGTAAGGCAGCCAGCGTCATCAAAGATCTGCTTTGAACAGGCTTTTTACGAGCAGAAACAGTCGTTTTGCTGGCGTTGCTGGCGGATTTTCGTGCAATCCGAACATTATTCATGGGCATTTGTCCTAGACTGTGAGCAAGGAATTCTGCACCAAAAAAGTGATTTTTTATCTTGAGAAATGCTTTTTTTAACAAAAAGATCAAAATGACAGAAGATAAATTTTTGGCCTTGTGCGACTGGATTGACCAGCATATTGACCGACAGATTGGTTGGGCGGAACTGACCGAGTATTCCGGGGCCGATCACTTGGAATTACAGGCTGTATTCGCTAAATACAAAGCCACCACCCCGATGACCTGGATTAGAAAGCGCAGGCAAGCGTTGAGTTTGAAAGTTAAAGTCAAACTAACGACTGAGCAGTTACCGCCGTTTTTATTCAAATAAGCCCCAGGGCTTAGTCAGTCGAAAAGACATTATTCAGCTTATCAAGCCTTTAGCGCGCAATCCGTCACCTAGCTTGGTGATATGCGATTCACCTTGAGCCAAAGCGTCCTGACTGGTGTGTACCGAGTAATAACCCAGAACCAAATCATGCGGATGTTTTGCCGCTGAGCCAAGCAAAAATCCGCAGTCACCCCGCGCAGTGAAATGAATCGGCCCATCACCTTCTTCAAAAACTGCCATGTCTCTTTGTAAAGCATGGCCGCTGACCAGCAATTCGCCGGTCTGCGAAAACGCCCACGCGATATTGTGCGGTTCGGGCGGTTGGTAATCGAATGATTCACCGTCCTTGAGCTCAACCCACAAATAGCTGGCATCAAACGGTGCGGGAATTTGACTGTGCAAATTTTCGTAGCGGCCCAAAATCAAAGTAACTGGTCCAGTTTTCGGCACATCCTGAGGTTCGATAAACAGGGTAGAAGAGTCGGTGTTTTCATGTGAGGCGGGCAGGGCAAACCAGATTTGAAATCCTTGCATGGTGCTGCTGGCCGCAGGCAAGGGGCTGGCTTTGTGCCAGATGCCGCCGCCCGCGATCAACCACTCTATGCCTTTGGGCGACACATCATCCACTTGTCCGGTGGAGACTTCGTGGCGTATACCAAAGGTCAGCGGAAAGGTGAGGGTAGCTATGCCTGAATGCGGATGGAAACCGAAGCCGGGACCACCGCCTACAGGTGCGTCTATGTAATCCAGAAACACAAACGGCTTGAGCAAATGACCTAAATCGCCCGGGCTCATCAAGCGTGTGATGGGGCCGTGGACCCGGCCGCGCGTGGTGTGAACAATGTCTCTGCTGTTTGTCATGTGATGCGCCTTTTTAAACTGCACGTATCAGTTGATGTGCCTGCATGCATTCACGCAATTGTGCAACCGCATGCGGCACATTGTCCGCAGCGGTGATGGCACGCACAAAGGCCGCCGAGCCCACGCCAGTTTGCATGACCGCTGGCAGACGTTCAAAGTCGATGCCGCCAATCGCCACCAGCGATTGACCTTGCATCAAGCGTGCATACATGCCCAGTCGTCCTAAACCTTGGGGTGCTGTTGCCATGCGTTTGAGTGTGGTTGGAAACACCGCGCCCAATGCCAAATAGCTTGGTTGCACCGCATAAGCCCTGAGCATTTCCGCATAACCGTGTGAGCTCAAACCTAAGCGCAAGCCGGCCGTCCGAATGATTTGCAGCGGTGCATCGGACATGTCTTCTTGCCCCAAGTGAACCCCGTAAGCGCCTTGGTCAATAGCATGTTGCCAATGGTCATTGATGAATAGCAATGTGTTGCTACCTTGAACTGCTTTGACGGCGGCTTTCACTTGCTGTTCAATGGCATTTGCATCATCAGACTTGAAACGCAATTGCACGGTAGGCACTTCGAGTTCAACCATTCGAGCGACCCAACCCGCGTCAGGCAGCACCGCATACAAACCCAATGCCTCAGGGCATGGCGCAAAAGCATGAGACGCATCAAGCGCTGGCAGGTCAAAGTCCTGCGGATCGCACGGCCAGTGAGTCATTTCAAAGGCACCAGTGCGATCGGTTTGTTTTTGCCATGCGTGCGCGATGAAATCAGCATCCTCTGGCACAAACCCCAGCATCCGAGCACCCAGCCAAGCTGAAGAAAACGCCTGTGATGGATTGGCTGGGAGTGTGCCCAGCAGAGTTTCCATAGAAGCTGTTTCACCGGTTGCTAACTGCGGGTGTTGATGCGCAATGTCATTGGCGCAGGCTTGTATGTCCATGGCGTGTCTTTCAGTTGTGATGCCAAAACGGCGTGCCTATCAAGGGCGTGCTGGCCTGTGCGGTCTCTTGCGGCTGCATGACGCCGCCTAAAAACGCATCTCTGCCGGCCTGGACAGACAAGGCAAACGCATGCGCCATGTTCACCGGGTTGTGCGCCAACGCCACCGCCGTGTTGAGCAACACCGCGTCGTAACCCCATTCCATCACCTGGCAGGCGTGCGACGGTAAACCAAGTCCTGCGTCCACAATCAGAGGCACGTTCAAGCGTTCGCGCAACATGCGCATGGCATAAGGATTCACCGGGCCTTTGCCTGTGCCAATAGGTGCGGCCCAAGGCATGACTGCTTGGCAGCCGACATCTACCAAACGTTGGCAAAGCACCAAATCTTCGGTGCAATAAGGCAGCACTTTGAATCCGGCTTTGATGAGGTGTTCTGCAGCAAAGGGCAGATTGACCGTGTCCGGTTGCAAGCTGTAGTCGTCACCGATCAATTCCAGTTTCAACCAATCGGTTTCAAACAATTCGCGTGCCATTTCTGCGGTGGTGATCACTTCTTGAATGCTGTGGCATCCAGCGGTGTTAGGTAGCACCGGCACTTTCATGTCGCGCAACAAATTCCAAAACGCAGGAGACGTATCGGCATGGGCTGTTTGTCTTCGCAATGAAGCCGTCAGCATGGCAGGTTGCGATGCCTTGACAGCATCTGCCAACACTTGCGGTGACGGGTAACGCGAAGTGCCCAGCAGCAAACGGCTGTTGAATGTTTCGCCGTACAA
>CANHLD010000099.1 GCA_947461325.1 Comamonadaceae bacterium | reverse complement strand
CAAGCCGGTGCCATCCAAAGCGCTTACGATTTTCATTGGCAACGTTTTTTGTTCGACCACTTTCCCAAAGGCACCGGTTTTCCCGGATTGCAAGCACCGGCCTTACCGCAAGACTTGCCTTTGGCGCAAGTGCAGGCCTATTCGATTGACGATTCTCAAACCACCGAAATCGACGATGCGCTGTCTCTGCAAGGATTAGGCAGCGGCACCGTCGTGTTGGGTATCCACATCGCTGCGCCTGCACTCGCTTTGCAACCGGGTGACGCGATTGACCAAGTAGCACGCCAGCGCTTATCCACGGTGTACATGCCCGGCCACAAAATCACCATGCTGCCCGACAGTGTGGTGCAAACCTATACGCTTGACGCGGGCAAAGCATGTCCTGCTTTGTCTTTGTATGTCAGCATCGATGAGCAAACGCTGGCCATCCAAAGCTCAGTCACACGTCTTGAACAAGTACCTATCGCTGCCAATTTACGCCACGACAAGCTTGACCACATCGTGACTGAGCAATGGCTGACGGATGCGGCATTCAGTCACGCCGACCCCGGTTTGGATGCGGCACTGCCGCGCGCTGAGTTGTCCTTCATGCTCAAACTGGCGCAGCATTTGAAATGCCAACGCGAACAAGTGCGTGGCAAACCCGAACAATTCAACCGACCTGATTACAACTTCAAACTCGAGCAAGTGCCCGCCCCTGGTCCGCGTGGTGATGAAACGGTTCACATCAGTATCCGACCGCGTGGCGCAGCTTTGGATTTGATCGTTGCCGAGGCCATGATTTTGGCCAACAGCACTTGGGGCCAATGGCTGTCTGACTTGGGCGTGCCCGGTTTGTACCGCAGCCAAGCGAGTCTGGCGCCAGGTGTCAAAGTGCGCATGGGCACACGTGCTTTGCCGCACGCAGGCATAGGCGTGCCTTGTTATGCGTGGAGCACTTCACCCTTGCGGCGTTACACCGATTTGGTAAACCAATGGCAATTGGTCGCTTGTGTGCGCAACGGCGCAACGGCGGCACTTGCCGCGCCCTTCAAACCCAAAGATGCCAGCCTGATGTCTATCGTCTCGTCTTTTGAAGATGCTTACAGTGCTTACAACACGCACCAGGGCACGATGGAGCGCTACTGGACTTTGAAATACCTGCAACAACATCAGATTCAAGAGCTTGATGCCACCGTCATCAAAGCGTTTCCCGGCGAGCCGCCAGTGGTACGCGCGGTGTCATTGCCATTGGTCACGGGTTTGCAATCTGCCCCTGTGCTTGAGCGCGGTGCACTGGTGCGTATCAAAATAGGCCAGATTGACACCATGGCTTTGGATGTGACCGCTACTTTTGTCTCCCTGCTGGAAACAGCCACAGTCTCAGCTTCGGATGATGACAACACAGAAGAAGAGGCCACAGTCGGCGCATTGACCATTGCCATGGACATGGATGACGCCGCCACAGACGCAGAACCACCGGTCGCGCCTGCTTAAAGCAAGATGTTCTGCCATGCGAAAACTCATCACGCCTTTGCAAATCGCCATTACCGTGTCGGTGGTGGTACATGCTGGTTTGCTGGTGTTCAAGATCGCCGATCCGCAAGGGTTTGACCGGTTGATGGCGCCTGCGCCCTTGGACATTATTTTGGTCAATGCACGCAGCCAAAATGCAGCGCCCGACAAACCGCAGGCCCTGGCGCAAACCCATTTGCAAGGCGGCGGCGAGGCCGCACTGGGCCGCGCACAGTCGCCACTGCCTGCGTCTGTGCGAAACCAAACCGGACAAATGGAGGATGCAGGTAAAGCGCAAGTCGTGCAAATGAAGCAACAACAAACCGCATTGCTTGCACAAATTAAGCAGCAACTGGCTTTGAATGCTTCGAAACCGTCCAGCACTGTGTCCACTTTGGTCAATCAAGATCCGCAACAACGTCAGTTGCTTGACATGCTGGCTGAAATTGAAAAACGTATCAATGAACAAAATGCCAGGCCGCGCACCCGCTACGTCAGTCCCTCGACCCGTGAGGTCAGTTACGCGCTTTACCAAAGCCATATGCGGCGCTTGATTGAAGAGCGCGGCACCCGTTTTTTTCCGCAAGCCAACGGTCAAAAGTTGTATGGCAGTCTGACTTTGGTTGTGACTGTGAATACCCGCGGTAAAGTGATTTCTTCGCAAGTACTGAAAAGCTCTGGCAACACCGCACTTGACCAAGCGGCGTTGGATATCGCCTCGCGTGCCGGACCGTTTGGTGATTTCACGCGCGAGATGAAACTGGAGTTTGACCAATTGGCATTGGTGTCGCGCTATACCTTCAAGAGCAACCACACGGTGCAAGCCGATAACCAGGAACCTTGAATATGTCCTCCGAGAAAGCATCC
Organism: Comamonadaceae bacterium; assembly: GCA_947461325.1. GTDB lineage: Bacteria > Pseudomonadota > Gammaproteobacteria > Burkholderiales > Burkholderiaceae_C > Limnohabitans. The sequence goes on along the minus strand of CANHLD010000099.1, from coordinate 4,223 downwards.
GGCAAATTCGGCAGACTGTTTCGCCGCTGGTTGTTGCTGGTTGTGTTGAGCGGCTTGGGGTTGCAAATTTATTTTGTCGCGCGTGTCATCGCCATGCGCTATGTGAACCCGGAGTCCACCGCCTTCGAGCGCTCACAAATCATGCAAATGTTGCAGTCTGAGCATGGTCTTCGCTGGCGTCAGCAATGGATGCCGACGAACCGAATCAACGCCTCTCTCAGCCGTGCGGTCATTGCATCGGAAGACGATATGTTTGCCAGCCATGATGGTGTGCAATGGCAGGCCATCCAAAAAGCTTGGCAACGCAATGAAAAAGCGCAGGCACGCACACCGCCCACAGGCAAAGCGCCTAAAGTGGTCGGCGGCTCCACCATCACCCAACAATTGGCGAAAAATTTATTTCTCAGCGGAGAAAGAAATTTTGTACGCAAAGGGCAGGAACTGGTCATCACGCTCGCCTTGGAAACTTTTTTAAGCAAGCAACGTATTTTGGAGATTTACCTCAACCATGTGGAATGGGGCAAAGGCGTTTTCGGCGCACAAGCAGCTGCTCAACATTATTTTTCAAAGTCCGCTGCCGGCTTGTCTTCTTGGGAAGCTGCGCGTTTGGCGGTGATGCTGCCGCGCCCGAAGTATTTTGAAAGGCTGCCTCAATCGCCTTATCTGGCAGAGCGCGCCCAAACCATTCAAGCGCGCATGGGCGCGGCCGAGTTGCCATGAAAGTGCTTGGTATCGACCCCGGTCTGCAAACCACTGGTTTCGGAGTGATCGAATTCTCTGGTGCCAAGTTGACCTATATCGCCAGTGGCACCATCAGCACCACACACTTGCCACGCGCCGACTTGGCGGCGCGCATCGGCGTGCTGTTTGACGGCATCAGCGAGGTGAGTCAACGGTACCGGCCGGATGCTGCAGCCCTTGAAATTGTGTTTGTGAATGTCAATCCCCAATCCACTTTGCTGCTGGGTCAGGCACGCGGCGCGTGTCTGGCAGCCTTGGTGCATCAGCAATTGCCAGTGGCTGAATACACCGCCTTACAAATGAAAAAAGCCATTGCCGGTCACGGCAAAGCAGGCAAAGCGCAGGTGCAAGAAATGGTTAAACGCTTGCTCCATTTACCCGGTTTGCCAGGGCCTGATGCTGCCGATGCATTGGGTTTGGCGATCACCCATGCACATGCGGCACGCGGTATGGCCTTGATGCAGGACGCCGGCATGGGACGCGCCAAAGCCAGCGGCATGTTGCGCGGCGGGCGCGGCGGTTAAGTCAAGCTCTTACCAGGCAGGCGCAAGTTTGGCCAGGCCTTGAGGGGCTAATTGCTCATTGTCAAAGCTGACAATTTCATAGGCTTGCGGACGGCTGAGTAACTCGCGCAGTAACAAATTATTTAAAGCATGGCCGGAACGGAAGGCGCGGTAATGGCCCAGCAAAGGTTTGCCCAGCAAGTACAAGTCGCCCATGGCGTCTAGTATTTTGTGTTTGACGAATTCATCGTCATAACGCAGCCCATCACTGTTGAGCACCTTGTAATCGTCCATCACGATGGCATTGTCCAAACCGCCGCCAAGCGCCAAGCCATTGGAGCGCATGTTCTCCACGTCGCGCGTGAAACCGAAAGTGCGGGCGCGTGCAATGTCGCGGCTGTAATGCCCGGTGTCCATGTCAAATGTCACGGATTGACCGGTGGTGTCCACGGCGGGGTGTTTGAAATCAATTTCAAAACTCAGCTTAAAACCGTGGTGAGGAAACAGGCCTGCCCATTTTTCTTTCGCACCTTCACCTTCGCGCACCATCACGTCTTGCAAAATGCGGACAAAGCGCTTGGGTGCATTTTGTAATTCAATACCTGCGGACTGCAATAAAAACACAAACGAAGAAGCTGACCCGTCCAAAATCGGCACCTCTTCGGCAGTGATATCGATATAGAGATTGTCCAGACCCAAACCGCTGCATGCTGACATCAGGTGTTCGACCGTGTGCACTTTGGCGCCGTGGGCTTCGATGGTGGAAGCCAAGCGGGTGTCGGTCACATTCAATGCACCCACAGGAATGTCCACCGGTTGCGGCAAATCCACACGGCGAAACACGATGCCCGTGTCGGGCGCAGCCGGACGCAGCGTCAATTCAACGCGTTGCCCGCTGTGCAGTCCGACACCGACGGCACGCGTGATGGTTTGGATGGTTCTTTGTTTGAGCACGCAGTGATTTTAATCAGCCTGCTTGCGCAAGAACGCCGGGATCTCGTAATTGTCCATGCCGCCTGACGACAAGGCGTCCACTTTGGCGGCTGCCTGGGTGCGGTTGGTACGCCAGACACTGGGGACATTCACGTTGACATCTGCGGTTGTTGAACCGTTAGCGCGGTGGACATTGTCTGCGCCTGCAGTTGCCATCGGTGTCATTTGCACCGGCATGGCGTCTGCGGGATTGGCATACACCGCATTGTCTGTACCGGTGCGAATCACTGACAACGGTGGCGCCACACGACGTCCGGCTTGCGCCAAACCGGTTGCCACCACGGTGACGCGGATTTGTTCGCCCAGGGTTTCGTCATACGCGGTGCCGTAAATCACATGGGCTTCAGGCGAAGCGAATGCGCGGATTGTGTTCATAGCTTCTCGGGATTCGGCCAACTTCAATGCACCTTTGGCTGCAGTGATCAACACCAGCACGCCTTTGGCACCTGTCATGTCAACGCCCTCAAGCAACGGGCAAGCCACCGCTTGTTCGGCAGCAATGCGTGCGCGGTCTGGGCCGCTGGCTGTGGCTGTGCCCATCATGGCTTTGCCCTGCTCACTCATCACTGTGCGGACGTCTTCAAAGTCGACGTTGACCAGTGCTTCCACGTTGATGATTTCGGCAATGCCGCCGACCGAGTTTTTCAACACATCGTTGGCAAAAGAAAAGGCCTGGTCCTGGCTGACATCGTCGCCCAACACTTCTTGCAGTTTTTCATTCAGCACCACGATAAGCGAATCCACATTGGCTTCCAATTCGGCCAATCCAGCTTCGGCATTGCTCATGCGTCGTCCGCCTTCCCAGTCAAACGGTTTGGTGACCACGCCGACGGTGAGGATGCCCATTTCCCGAGCCAGGCGTGCGACCACTGGCGCTGCGCCGGTACCGGTACCGCCACCCATGCCTGCAGTGATGAACACCATGTTTGCGCCTTGCAATGCTTCTCGGATGCTGTCAACCGCAGCCTCTGCCGCTGCTTGGCCGCGCTCAGGCTTGCTGCCTGCGCCCAAACCGTTGTCTCCCAATTGAATCACCCGGTTGGCTGAGCTGACCTTCAAGGCTTGTGCATCTGTATTGGCGCAAATGAATTCCACACCGCGTACACCGCTGGTGATCATGTGCTCCACCGCATTGCCGCCGCCGCCGCCAACACCGATCACGCGGATCTGGGTATCAGGGTTGAAGTCGCTTTTTTCTATCATTTCAATTTTCATCTTTTTCTCCGAATTTGATTTTGCAGTTGCCTTGGTTTTTTGTTTGTGAATTCTTTGGGGTTTCAAGTCGGCGGCGCTCCTCTCAGACAGGGTCGCCATCGTCGGCATTTGTATCTTTTCGGCGGCTCCAATTGGTGAGCCGTGAGCAATTTGTTATTCATGTTCAGAATGTCCCCACTAACCAGTCTTTGACCCGACCCATGGCAGTTTTGACTGAACCATTTTTTTGCGCCACGCGAAAACCGCGCAACCGTGCAAGCCTTGCTTCTTCCAGCAATCCCATCACGGTGGCGGCACGTGGATGCGACACCATGTCGGACAACGCACTGCTGTAGCGCGGCACACCGCGGCGCACCGCTTTCAAGAAAATATCTTCCCCGAGTTCGATCATGCCGGGCATCATGGCGCTGCCGCCGGTCAACACAATGCCGGACGACAACACTTCTTCAAATCCGGATTCGCGCAGCACCTGTTGCACCAAGGCGTAAATTTCTTCCACACGCGGTTCGATCACACCGGCCAGCGCTTGACGGCTGAGCATGCGCGGGCCGCGGTCACCCAGACCCGGCACTTCCACTTGGATATTGGGGTCGGCCAATAACTGTTTGGCGTAACCGGACTCGACTTTGATTTCTTCCGCATCCTTGGTCGGTGTGCGCAATGCCATGGCGATGTCGCTGGTGATCAAGTCGCCTGCAATCGGGATGACTGCCGTGTGTCTGATGGCACCACCCGTGAAGATCGCGATATCGGTGCTGCCCGCGCCAATAT
>CANHLD010000098.1 GCA_947461325.1 Comamonadaceae bacterium | reverse complement strand
GACACCAACTTGAACGCCATGTTCAACGTGACCAAACAAGTCGTGCCGGGCATGGTGGACAAAGGCTGGGGACGCATCATCCAAATTTCATCTGTCAATGGCGAAAAAGGTCAATCCGGTCAAACCAATTACTCGGCTGCCAAAGCCGGTATGCACGGATTCACCATGGCATTGGCACAGGAAATGGCCAGCAAAGGTGTGACAGTCAACACGGTCAGCCCTGGCTACATTGGCACTGACATGGTCAAGGCTATCAAGCCTGAAATTCTGGACAAGATTGTGGCGACCATTCCCGTCAAGCGCTTGGGTACACCTGATGAAATCGGCTCTATCGTCGGTTGGTTGGCAGGTGACGAATCTGGCTTTACCACCGGTGCAGATTTCTCCTGCAACGGTGGTTTACACATGGGATGATTTGAATGCGAGCTGCTTGGTACGAAGGTAATGGCGCTGCAACCGAAGTGATGCAAGTGGGCGAACAACCCATGCCTCAGCTCGCTGCGGGTGAAGTCAGGGTCAAATTGCATTACAGCGGAGTCAATCCGTCAGATGTCAAATCACGCATGGCGCGGCCCTTGGGTAGCCCGTTCATCATCCCGCACAGCGATGGTGCTGGTGTGATTGATGCCGTCGGCGCGGGCGTCGATGCTTCGCGCATCGGTCAGCGCGTATGGACTTGGAACGCGCAGTGGCAAAGGCCGTACGGGACGGCTGCCGAGTACGTGTGCTTGCCCAGCGCACAAGCCGTCGTCTTGCCAGATGCCGTGTCGTTTCAAGCCGGAGCCTGCATGGGCATTCCCGGTTTGACGGCCGTGCAAGCGGTTCGTATCGCAGGCGATGTCAGTAACAAGACGGTGTTGGTAACCGGCGCATCTTCGGCGGTGGGTCATTACGTGACGCAAATGCTCAAGCGACTCGGCGCTACCGTCATAGGCACAGTGGGTTCTGAAGCCAAGGCAGCGCATGCCAAAGCCGCCGGTGCCGATCATTGCTTGTTTTACAAAACTGAAGACGTGGTCGCCCGGGTCAAGGCATTGACCGGCGGCAAAGGTGTGGATGCCATCATCGACATGGACTTCTCCACCACCATTCAATGGATGGCGCAAGGCGTGATGCGCCCGCACGGACATTTGGTGTGTTACGGATCGAATCCGCCAGCAGATATTTCTGTCAGCTTTCGCCCTATGCTTTTCAATTCATTCACGCTCAGTTTTTTTCTTGTGTATGAATTGATGCCTGCGGATCGCAAAACATGTCTTAGCCAGTTGACCGACATGTTGAAGCAAAACCAGTTAATCCATACCATTGCCGCAGAGTACAACTTGGCGCAGGTGGTTCAGGCACACGAAGCCGTTGAGTCGGGCAAACTCATCGGCAATGTGGTTGTGCGGTTGGAGGACTAAGACCGCTCTTTGGTTTTTATTGCGATTCCCCCGGATCAAAACCGCACATGGCGTTGGCATAAGCAATCGCATCATTGGCTGTCAAAAAAACCAACCCCATTCTCAAATAATGTTTGTCAGTTACTTCATTGCAGTTCTTGGTTTCAATGAATTTTTTGGGCAAATCAGGTCTGGCCACGTAATATGTGCGGTCAACAGGTAAAGCGGTTTCAGGGGCCTTGACGTTGAATCCATTGACCGACTTAAGAATCGGTTTGCGGGTTACTTTCAGATCACTGATCCCATTCAAAATATCTGCCAGCAATGCATTCAAATCAGAGTAATGTCCTGCTGTCGCCGGGATATGGAAGTCTTCTACTTTCGCGCCATTGGCTATCGCCATCAAAAATTCTGCGTAGCAATGCAAAGCAGAATCTTGTGTTTGTGTATGTGACATGTTCACATTCCTTTTCTAAAAAAAGTTGGTTTAGACACACGGCCTTTTGAGCAATCTGTCCTCGCGTTTAATACCTTTTTAGAAACACCCTGTTTTTTTTCTTTCGGAATGCGACTTCCGTTTTTTGAAATGCATTTTTAATCAAACTAAATCTGGTTCTTCAAATCTTCACTTCAGAGCCTCAAACCATCACCTCAAGGTTTATATTTATAAAACAGGAGGTTGATTGGTTGGTCTCTGAAAATACGATATCTAAAGATGTTGCTAGGTTAAGTGTTTTATAAATAAAAACAATGACATTTTTTTATAAATGAGTTTGCTTTAAGATTTGTTAAGGTCGACGGGGACTATTTATTGGTTCTTAAGTACTTATTTGATCATTATGTAAAGTAAATAAAAATCTAAATTCGAATGAATTCAGCGACTTAAACCGTCTCATTAAAGTAAAAAACCAACATAAAACTACTGCGAGAATAAGACATCCCTGTGTGCCAATAACAACTGTGAAACGAATCAGCGTAGCCCCCATGATGGACTGGACCGACAGACACTGTCGTTACTTTCATCGATTGCTTTCCCGACATGCATTGCTCTACACCGAAATGGTCACCACCGGTGCACTCATTCACGGGGACAGACCACGCCACCTTGATTTCAATTTGGACGAACACCCAGTGGCGCTGCAAATCGGCGGCAGTGAACCTGCAGATTTGGCGCAGGCAGCGAAGTTGGGCGAGCAGTGGGGTTATGACGAAATCAACCTGAACTGCGGTTGCCCGTCCGAGCGCGTGCAGCGCGGTGCATTTGGTGCCTGCTTGATGGCAGAGCCACAGTTGGTGGCAGACGGTGTCAAGGCCATGGTCGACGTGGTGTCTGTACCGGTCACCGTCAAGCACCGCATTGGCATTGACAGAACCGAAAGCTATGCGTTCGTGCGTGATTTTGTTGGTACGGTGGCCGCCGCCGGATGTTCAACATTCATCGTTCATGCGCGCAACGCCTGGTTGCAAGGCATTTCACCTAAAGAAAACCGTGAGTTGCCACCACTCAAACCAGACTGGGTATTGCGATTGAAACTTGATTTTCCTCAATTATTCTTCGTCATCAATGGCGGTATCCGTAGCATTCAGGAAATCCAGACGCATTTGCTTGAACTCGATGGCGTCATGGTGGGGCGTGAGGCCTATCACAATCCCTGGATGTTGACGCAATGGGACAAGGCTTTAGGCCACCAATCTTCTGTCCTAAGTCACGACATTGTTGAAGCTCAGATGGTCGACTACATGGTCAAACAATCGGCTTTGGGTGTGCCATGGTTTGCAGTGTCACGTCACATACTGGGCTTGCGTCATGGTCAGGCGGGCGCCCGCAAATGGCGCCAAGTATGGAGCGATCACAGGCTGAAACAACTGCCCGCCGTCGAGGTTGCCAAACTGGCAACCCAAGCCTTGCTTCCAACGCGTTCTGCGGCATTTCATTTCGACCAGAAAGTTGTTTAGAAAGTGCAAGACTCCGCCGCTCAGCGCTTGGCGCTTTTAGGTATTTGGGTGATTCCGGCTTTTTGGGCGATCAACTATTTGATTGCCCGGGTCGCACCGGGCATTGTTCAACCGCATACGCTGGCACTGGGGCGCTTTCTTATCGTCGGTTTGGTGCTCGGTTGGATTTGCCGACATGAAATTTTTTTGCACCGCCAACATATGGTGAAGCAGTGGCTTCAATACATCGCCTTGGGTGTTTTTGGCATGCTGTTTTGTGGCGCATGGGTCTATGCAGCTGCGTTGACATCTCCTGCAATGAACATCGCACTCATCTACACCTCGTCGCCGGTGATCATCACCTTAGGCGCCGCCCTTTGGTTACGCGAACGGGTACAAGCCCTGCAATTGGCTGGTTTCGTGCTGGCCATTACAGGAGTCTTACATGTGGTTTTGAAAGGACAGTGGCTGGATGTTTCAACTGTGCAATGGGTAGCAGGCGATTTGCTGGTGCTTCTTGCAGCCTTCAGTTGGGCCGTGTTCGCGCTGTTACAAAAACACTGGCACACACCCTTGAGTGCATTCGCACGATTGGCCGTGATTTCATTGGCAGGTTGCGTGGTATTGAGTCCGTTTGTGGTGTGGGAATGGCATCAACCGTCACATCCTGCGTGGCAATGGCAGGCCACAGCTTTGGTGCTGGCAGCCGGTGTTTTTCCCGGTATCGGTGCCTATGCTGTTTACGCATGGGCACAAAGACACTTGGGAGCCAGCAGAGTTGGCATGGCTTTGTATTTAAGTCCCTTGTGGGGCGCACTTGTTTCCTGGGGAATTTTGGGTGAACCACTTTATTGGTATCACCTTTGGGGGGCTTTGCTCATATTGCCAGGCGTTGCCCTTGCACAAAGTACTCATCGTTAATTCATCAAAGTTTCGCTTGCGTTTACTTTTGTAAGTGCAGGTATTAGAAATAAAAAAACCAGATTGACGTTTTAAAAGTAACTCTATTTAATCAGCATCATAGCTATTAATTCTTCAGATGTAAGGAGGATGAATTTGATGTTTTAGGCTGTTTTCAAGGAGTTAATCATGTCTCACTGCAAAAGTGTTTTCCTATTGTTTTGCGTTTCGTCATTGCTTTTTTTAGGGGGGTGCGGAGGAGGGGGGTCATCAACCGCAAGCAAAAACACAACTTCCCCAGTGGCAGATCAGCAAACAGGACTGGTGACTGCCCAAACCCGAATGAACTCAGCACTGGCAAGTGGCGGCAACAGCAATTTACTTCAGCCACAAGATGCCAGTTACGCCATTGCATCTGCAGCCACTTCATTCCAATCGGTCAAAGCCGCGCAAGACAAATTGCTGACTGCTTTTTACGGCGGTAACAACACGCAATATGACTTGATTTATGAAAGCTTCATGATTCAGCCCAGTCTGATGTCGATGGACTATGTATTTCCCATCGTGACGGGGGACAAAGGCAACGTGCTGGCTTCGGTGAGTACGGTTGCGGGCAACCGTATCGCTGGGTATGGCTATGACATATTAGCTGGCTTTGATCCCTCCAACACACTACAAGGTGTTGATAGTCAAGGCCAAGCCATCAGAACCGGACAAGCCGCTCATCGCTCGGTATTCAAACGGGTACTGGCATGGCTGGTGAGCGGCAATGCAAGCACAGATTTAACGCAACAAAACCCGGCAAACTTGAACATCGCTTGGTCGAGTCTGCCAGCATCCGCCACAGTGATGTACACCTCTGCCAACGGCACTAGGGTAAGCAAGCCTTACGCGGTTGCTGGTATGAATGCATTGTTGAACGGAGCTTTCAACAGTTTGTCCTGTGACCCATTGGTGGCACCCTTGAAGGATTGCGCAAGCAAGGCGCAGTTGGTGGTCTTTGGTGCGATTGACAGGCGACTCAGCGCAACTGATTTACAGACTCAATTGACCAGAATCCAAGAGATCATTGCAGCCAAAATTCCAGTCTTGTATTTGAATGCACATCCGGATGGAGGTGCAGCAAATGACTATGCACGTGCCAGTTTCACAGACGACTTTCCACGCTTAAATGCCATGGGTTTCGCCAATGGCGATATTCCCGACAAGAGAAACTACTATGTGAAAGATTATGTGGCATCAAGCCTCACGCTGGAGCAGCTAAAACAAAGAGCAGACAAGATAGGCGGTTTGCTCAATAGCATCAATACCTCCAGTTTCAAAGCGTCTTATGACTGGACTTCTTGCCCTGATACCAACGGATGTACGTTGTCGCAATCCTTCACAGAAGACATAGTGATGCCAGTCAACTACCTCAAAGGCAAGCTTGATGAAATCAATGCCAAGGGACAAAATCTTTTTGATGCGCAAAATGGAAACAAGACACTTCAACAATTTGTACTGTGGGCAGATGCATACCGAAAAAACATTGTCTACCCCATTGATAAAAGCAAAGACCCCGCCAAATTTCAAGCGGCATACATTGCAGATGCTCTGGTGGCATACGTTCGAGCTTCTGGATCCGCTCAAACCGATTTAGGCACTTTTCTCAGCCCTGCCGCAAGCCAATTGGTTGGTAGCTCCCCATATGAAACAGTGACGGTGTCAATACCCGGTAAAGATGGTTTCACTTCCGTGGGCCGGTTTGCCCTACCCGGACAAGCAATCAGTTTTCTATTGCCTAACCCACCTGCTGAAGGTAAGTTCTCTCTCTTTTTAAATACTGCAGGGTCAGGCAATACCAAATTATTTGATGCCATCTCCAATGTGAATGACCGTAAAGGGTATCGAAGACCGAGGTTTCCTCAAAGCCCGGATTTCAAAATATCCGGCACTGAATTCAGCATTGTTTCGCCTTACGGCGGTTTGCTTGAACTGCGTTTTTCGGGCGCCAATGTATCCACGGTTGATTTGAAAATCAAGGGGGCTGTCAAGCAACCGTTTTATGACACCACTCATGGCACGGCTGATGCAATTTCATTCTTTAGTGACTTCAGAGCCAGCAAGCTGGGCTGGATGGAGATCAAAACACCGGGTCTTGAAATTCATTCGCTGATCAGTAAAGCCAATGAGTTGTTGCAACCCGCTGCAAACGATGCGCCAACCACTGCTTATCCAAATGCCTCTAAACCTTATTACAGCAAAGCCGAGGGCATTCTCATGGACAAGTATTTGGATGAAACCAAGCGGTTTGTGATGGAAGATGCCTACAGTTTGGCGGGCTTTCAAACCCGAGGCTTGACCTTGAACCCCGCAGTGTCGCGTTTTTGCAGTGACCACAACTGGGATTGTGTGAGCGCAACCATCCACAAGCCACCCGTGG
>CANHLD010000097.1 GCA_947461325.1 Comamonadaceae bacterium | reverse complement strand
GCTTTCCCAAAGGCGCAGACTACGGCAGTTTGTTGCATGATTTATTGGAATGGCAGGCGCAACAAGGCTGGCCATTGGCGCTTGCAGATGCTGAATCAAGCCATTTCACCCAACAGGCTTGGATGCAGTTCATCAACCGCAAGACCCGTACATTGCAACTACCACCGCGTGCAACGGCTATGCTGCCAGAATGGATAGCCGGTGTGATCACCACGCCCCTGCCGCTGTCCGACAAGCTGTCTCACACCAAGCCCTTGGTACTTCACAAACTCACGCCCGCAAACCAGTGGCCTGAGATGGAATTCAACATCACGGCAGCTGCAGTGAGCAGCGAATTCATCGACAAGCTGATTCAGCAGCATGTGTTGCCAGAACTTGTAAGACCACCACTGCAAGCACGTGTGTTGCAAGGCATGCTCACCGGTTTCATGGACTTGGTGTGCGAGCACGACGAGCAATTTTGGGTGTTAGATTACAAATCGAACTGGCTGTCTTCTTATGAACCGGCTCAGCTCAATGCCGCTGTTTTAGACAAGCGCTATGACGTGCAATATGTGCTCTACCTGCTGGCCTTGCACCGGTTGCTGTCTTCCAGACTTGCAGATTACGACTACAACAAGCACGTGGGTGGCGCCATCTACTTGTTTTTACGTGGGATAAACACCGAAGGTGCGGGTGTGCATTGCATCAAACCTCCGTTGATATTGATTGATCAACTCGACCAAGCTTTCAAAGGGTCAAAGCCATGAGTTTGAAAGACATCACCGACAGCGCATGGCCGGGTGTCACCGCCACCCCTTTGAGCAAGTTAGATATCGCACTGGCTCAGTTTTGCCATGACTTGCAAGCCTCCTCTGACATTCGACACCGCTGGCTGGTTGCCTTGGTCAGCCACCAATGGGGACGCGGTCATGCTTGTCTGGATTTAAGTCAATCGCCAGAGCAAACCGCAATCGCGCTTTCCTGGAGCACAGAACAATTACAAGCTTTGCCAGCTGACTTGGCTGATGCCGCTCACCACATACCCTGGATACAAGGCGACAACTCGCCGCTGGTGCTGTCTGCTCAGCGCTTGTATTTGCGGCGCGCCTGGCAAGCTGAACAAACCATCCAAGAAAATCTGGCAGCCCGCTTGCGGCAAACCCTGCACGTGCCTGCAAATCTTGAACAGCAGCTTGACGAACTTTTCGGGCCAAGCGACGGCACAACAGATTGGCAACGCCAAGCCTGCGCCCATGCAGCCCAACACGCAGTCACCTTGATCACCGGTGGCCCCGGCACTGGCAAAACCACCACGGTGGTGAAACTGCTCAAACTTTTGCAAGCGAACGCGCAAGCTCCTTTAAATGTGGTGTTGACTGCGCCCACTGGCAAGGCAGCCGCTCGCCTGACCCAAACTCTGTCAAATGCACGCACACAACTTCCTGCGGATCAAGCATCATTGCTTGGCGGTCAAGCACAAACCTTGCACCGCTGGCTGCTGTCAGTCGATACTGACAAGACGGGTTCAACACCCGATGTGGTGGTGGTCGATGAGGCCTCCATGATTGATCTGGAGATGATGGCGCGTTTGCTACTAGCGGTTCCTTTGTCTGCGCGCTTGGTTTTGTTGGGTGACAAAGACCAACTCGCCTCGGTGGAAGCCGGCGCGGTGATGGCGCAACTGTGTCAAAGCAAGCTGCTGTCACCCCACACCATCAGCTTGCTACACAGTCACCGTTTCAATGACAAAGAAGGTATTGGCCAATGGGCGAGAGCCGCCAACAGCGGTGACACCCCGACCTTGAAACAACTATGGGGGCAAACACCTGAAGCCTGTTTTCAAGAGGGCCTCGTGGTGTCTCGTTTAAGCGTGACCCACAGCACAGACGCTACCACCTTGAGAAAAATCACTTCAAGTTGGCAGCCATGGCTCGCAGAACTGTCTGCGTTGCAACGCAGCGGGGCAGTTTGTGACGATCAACAAGCACTTGCTTTATTAAAGAGTTTTTCACGCATAGGCGTGCTGTGCGCTTTGCGTGAGGGGCGCTGGGGTGTTCAAGCCTTCAACCGACAATTGCAACTCGCGCTGGGTTTCACAGATACGCCTTGGTTTACCGGACGTCCCGTCATGGCCAGGCGCAACGACTACGCGCTGGGAATCATGAACGGCGATTTAGGTCTTTGTCTGCCCCGCTTGGTGAATGGCGCCATCAGATTGCGTGTGGCGTTTGCAGATGCGCAATCAGGCGTTCGCTGGCAAGTGCCGGGTCGCCTAGACGATGTCGACACAGTGTTTGCGATGACCGTGCACCAATCGCAGGGTTCGGAATTTGAGCAAGTGCTGTTGGTGTTGCCGGATAGAACCTCGCCGATTTTGACCCGCGAACTCATCTATACCGGCATGACCCGGGCGCGCCAGCAATTGTGTGTCTGGGCACCTGCGCCTGCCCTGCTGTACACGGCTTGTGAGCGTCAGGTGCTGCGCAGCGGCGGGCTGGATTGAAGCCCAACATAGCGACTTTTCTCTAATGGCAAAATAGCACCATGAAACCCATCAGTTGTATGAAATGGATGCTCACGCTGTGCTTACTCAGCCAGCCTTGGCTGGCCCGTGCAGAATGGGAAAAAGTGGATGAAAACCATTTGGCCGTCGTCTACATCGACCCCGACAAAATCCGCGCCAGCAGCGTTTTTCCTCAAGCTTGGCATTTGATTGATCTGAATGACAAATCCAAATCAGGTGTTAAATCGCGTTTGGTGTTGATGGAATACGACTGCCACGAATTCCGTCGACGCTCACTGGCATTTGCCTCCAAATCTGAAGCCATGGGTGAAGGCAAAACGCTTTTCACCAGCACCCAATCCACCTCGTGGAAACCGGTCAGCGGAGACACAGTAGCTGAAAAAGTCATTGAAATGTTGTGCGGTCACCATGCCAAGGCGCCAAGCCACGGCAAGGGCAAAGACGACAAAGCCGCTCCCGCCAAGGATGCACATAGCGACGCCAAACCCAGCCATTGATCACAGAGGATCCCCATGCAAGTCACCAAACACACCGAGCATTTCGCCACTGCGCCTCAGTTAGCACCGGAACACATGGCCCCCATAGCTCAGCATGGATTTCACACAGTGATCAATAACCGTCCTGACATGGAAGGCGGCCCCGATCAACCGAGTTCAGCACAAATGCAAGCCGCTGCTGAGGCGGCCGGTCTGGTTTATCACCATCTGCCTGTGGTCAGCGGTGCATACACGCCGGAACAAGTGACGCAAATGGCAGCTTTGGTGAATGACGCGCCCGGCCCGGTACTGGCTTTTTGCCGAAGCGGTGCACGCTCCACACAGTTATGGATGATGGGCCAACAGTCCTGACATAAGGCTCGGTCTTAAGAGTCGACCGAGCTCAACTTGCGCGAATTGATCGGGTCGCGAAACACCAATGGTTTGACCTCGACACGTTTCACATCGGGCACCTGCGCATAAGCCACAGCATCCAGCACCACCTGGTGGTGTTCGGATTTGTCGCACACCGGGTCGGCGTTGGCAGCGTCTCCGGTCAACATCAGCGCTTGACAACGGCAGCCGCCCAAATCTTTTTCTTTTTCCGGACAAGTGCTGCAAGGCTCTTTCATCCAAGCGTCGCCCCGGTAATGGTTGAACGCTTCGGACTCGTACCAAATGTCTTTGACCGACATATTTTTCACATTCGGAAACTCCAAATGCTTGATCATCTTGGCGGTGTGACATGGCAGTGCTGAGCCATCGGGTGTGATGGTCAGAAAAATATTCCCCCAGCCGTTCATGCATTTTTTCGGGCGGGTTTCATAGTAATCGGGCACCACAAAAAAGATTTTCAATTTATCGCCAAGTTTTTCACGGTATTCGTTGGTCACGCGCTCAGCGCGTTGCAATTGCTCGCGGCTGGGCATGAGGCCGTCGCGGTTGAGTTGCGCCCATGAATAGTATTGGCTGTTGGCCAGTTCCAAATATTCTGCGCCGAGGTCGACAGCTAACTCGATGATTTTGTCAATGTAGTCAATATTCAAACGATGGATGACGCAATTGAGCACCATGGGCCAACCATTAGCCTGAATCAATTGCGCAGCTTTTTGTTTGAGAGCAAAGGTTTTGGTGTGTGACAAAAAGTCGTTCAACTCACGCGTGGAGTCTTGGAATGACAACTGCACATGGTCAAGCCCGACTTCTTTCAACGCCTTGGCACGCTCTGCGGTGAAACCGATGCCGGAGGTCAGCAAGTTGGTGTAAAAACCCAGTTTGTGCGCTTCAGCAACCAGTTCTTCCAAATCGTCACGCACCAGCGGTTCGCCGCCTGAAAAACCGCATTGCACACTGCCGGCCGCTCGCGCGTCGCGCAACACTTTGATCCACTCCTGCGTGGTCAACTCCGGGCCATGCTGTGTGTAATCCACCGGGTTGTAACAAAACACGCAATGCAAAGGGCATGCGTAAGTGACTTCAGCCAATAACCACAAAGGCGGCCCAACCGTGACATCCTTGTTGTTGACTGTCGGTGTCCTCATGTTTTTACCCATCCTTGTTTGTCAGCGATTTCAAGAAAGGCCAGTACGTCGCTTTGCAGACCGCTGGTTTCAAAATCTTTTTCCAGCTCAGCAATCAACTCGGTGATAGTTTTTTTGCCGTCCAGTCGCTTGATGATTTCACCTGCGCTGCCGTTCAACTTGACCATGCCTTCGGGGTACAGCAACACCCAAGACTGCTGCACTTCTTCCCATTGCAATCGAAACATCGCAGACAGAGATGGACTGCTGCTCAGAACAGTTTCATCGTTAGTCATGTTTAGGTCCGGTGATTTGTACCTTGCACTGGTCAAGCATGATGGCGTCAGCCAGCGACCACAACACATTGAGTTTGAATTGCAAAATTTCCAACGCGCGTTCTTGCATGGCGCGGGTCTGGCTGAAATAGTCAAGCGTGAATTTCAAACCATGCGCTACATCGCGGCGCGCTTGCGTCAAACGGTTTTTGAAATACTGCAATCCAGTGGGGTCCACCCACGGGTATTTTTCCGGCCAAGTGTCAATACGCTGCTGGTGAATATGCGGCGCGAACAATTCGGTCAGGCTGGAGGCGACAGCTTCCTGCCAAGGCTGACGGCGTGCAAAGTTGACATACGCGTCCACCGCAAAGCGGCTGGCCGGCGCGACATAACGCAATGAAGTGACATCGTCGCGGCTCAACCCCACGGCTTGTCCTAAGTGAATCCAGGCTTCGATGCCACCCTCATCTTTCAAGCCGTTCAGCTCGAAACCATCATGGTCCAGAATGCGCAATATCCATTCACGCCGTATTTCGCGATCGTCGCAGTTAGACAAAATCGCCGCGTCTTTGAGGGGGATAGAAATTTGATAGTAAAACCGATTGGCCACCCAGCCGCGCAGTTGTGCGGCGTTGAGCTTGCCCTCGGCCATCATCACGTGAAACGGATGGTGTATGTGATAGCTGGTGCTTTTGCCGCGCAGCAAAGTTTCAAATTCTTCGGCGTTCCACGGCGTGCGTGTGTCTGCCCTGGCCACGTTCATTGCATTGTTCACAGTTCAATCTCCATGCCGTCAAATGCCACCTCGATGCCATGTGCAGTCAAGGTCTGGCGTTGCGGGCTACTGTCGTCCAAAATCGGGTTGGTGTTGTTGATGTGGATCAAAATTTTTCTGACATGAGCGGGTAATTTATCCAGCCATTCGATCATGCCGTCAGCGCCGCTTTGCGGCATGTGTCCCATGGATCGGGATGTCTTTTTGGAAGCACCGAGCGAAATCATTTCGTCATCGGTCCACAAGGTGCCGTCGACCATCACGCAATCAGCTTGCTGCATGGCCTGCCACACATGAGGCTCCATTTGACCTAAACCAGGGGCATAAAACAAAGTCTTACCACTGGCATCGTCTTTCACACTCAAGCCGACGTTGTCGCCCGGTTGCGGTTTGTCGCGGTGCGGCGAATACGGTGGCGCGTTGCTGATGAGAGGCAGCGCTTCAAACTGCAAGCCTGACAGAGCAGGCACATGGAATGCAGTTTGCAATTTCAATTCATGCCAGTCGATGTCGCAGTAGTGGGAGAGAACTTTGAACAAAGGGTTACCGGTGCTCAGGTCTTCGCGCACCAGTGGATGGCAGTACAAAGGGAGTTTTTGACGGTGCTCGCGCAACATCAACAAGCCTGTGGTGTGGTCGATTTGCGCATCCATCAACAACACAGCAGCAATGCCGGTGTCCCGCAAAGCGCGTGCCGGTTGCAATGCGGGAAACGCCTTGATTTGCTGCAACACATCGGGCGAAGCATTGATCAGCAGCCAATCGGTTTGGTTGGCAGTGACCGCAATCGATGACTGGGTGCGGGGTAAATGGTGACGGCTGCCGCCGCGCACCGCGCTGCATTGCGGGCAATTGCAATTCCATTGAGGGTAACCACCGCCGGCGGCCGAACCTAGTACGTGTATCTTCAAAATAGCGCCGCTTTAAAAAAAAACCGCGTCAAGCGCGGAACATCAAACCCATAACCATAAAAAAAGGTCTGCCGGGTTGCCCCGACAGACCACCGTCAAATTAACGGTTAGCGATGTACATGGTGATTTCGAAACCGAAACGCATGTCGCTAGCTGCAGGTGTTTGCCATTTCATGGTGTATCTCCT
>CANHLD010000096.1 GCA_947461325.1 Comamonadaceae bacterium | reverse complement strand
TTCTTGCCGGATGTGAAAGTATTGTGCGAGGTGTGCAAAGGCGCACGTTTCAACCCCGAAACTTTGGCAGTGCGCTGGCGCGGCAAAAGCATAGGCGATGTGCTGCAAATGGAGGTCGATGAAGCGGTAGAGTTTTTTTCTGCCATGACGCAAATCAGCCATCCCTTGCAATTGCTCAAAGATGTGGGTTTGGGTTATTTGACGCTGGGGCAACCCTCACCGACTTTGAGTGGCGGTGAGGCGCAGCGCATCAAACTGGTGACCGAGTTATCCAAGGTGCGCGATGACATCACCCGGCGCGGCCAGCAGGCACCGCATACCTTGTATGTGTTGGATGAACCGACGGTGGGATTGCATATGGCCGATGTGGATAAATTGATCCATGTGCTGCACCGCTTGGTTGACGGCGGCCACAGCGTGGTGGTGATCGAACACGATTTGGATGTGATCGCCGAAGCCGATTGGGTGATTGACTTGGGCCCTGAAGGCGGTGACGGCGGCGGCCGTGTCGTTGCGGCTGACACGCCTGAGGCGCTGGTGAAACTGGGTACGCACACCGGGCGCGCTTTGCAACCGGTGCTGGCCAGACAGTGAATGGCAGCGGACTGACTACAATCTCCGCTGCCTCTTATGAATATACAAACACAACGCCGTATCGACGCCTGGGTCGGTCCTTTCTTATGTGCCTTGGTGTCGCTGTGGGACAAGTACTTTGGCCGCAAGCCGAACCCGTCTGAACCGATACAAAAAGTGCTGATCATCATGTTGTCTGAAATGGGCAGCATGGTGTTGGCCGGCCCGATGTTTGCTCAAATCCAAAAAAACCATCCCGGTGCACAGATTCACATCTTGCAACTCAAGCGCAACCAATCGGTGGCGCGTTTGCTTGGCTTGGCGCCTGAAACGCATTTGCACGGGATTGATGACAGCGGTTTGTTCAGCCTGTTGGGCGATCTGCTGCGCGTGTTGTGGCGATTGCGCAGTTTGAAATTGGACGCGGTGATTGACTGTGAACTGTTTTCACGCATCAGCGCCTTATTGGCCTATGGTTGCGGCGCTCGTGTGCGTACCGGTTTCACGCCACATACCCAGGAAGGTTTGTACCGTGGTTCGTTTTTCAACGCAGCCATTCCCTACAACCCTTACCGACACATCACTTTGCAATTCATGGCGCTGGTGGATGCTTTGCAAAGCCTCAGCATGCCGCGTACCAAAGCCATGCCTGTGACCTTGAAACCCTTGGACTCGGGTTTGAAAGTGCATTTCTCGCAAGGACAAATGTCTGACTTCACAAGCGACTTGCACCGTGACTACCCGTTGTTCATGAAGGCTGACAAACGAATTTTGTTTTATGCCGGCGGTGGTTTGTTGCCTATTCGCGCTTGGCCTGCCGCGCATTACGCGGCGTTGGCCAAGGCTTTGTGTGAACAAGGCCATGCCGTGGGCATCATTGGTTTGCCGGAAGACCAAACGTTGGCGCAAGCTATTCAAGCTGAATGCGGCCATGTGAATTGTTTGAATTTTGTCGGTTACACCAAAAACCTGGAAGCCTTGACCCGATTGTTTTTTCACAGTGACTTACTCATCACCAACGACGGCGGTCCCGGCCATTTCGCCAGCCTGACGCCGATTCGCACACTGATGTTCTTCGGCCCTGAAACCAGTGCGTTGTACGGACCCTTGACACCGCGTGCTGTGGCGCTGGAAAGCCATGCCGCCTGCTCACCGTGTTTGACGGCTTACAACCACCGCGCCACGCCTTGCGACGGGGATAACCAATGTTTGCAACGCATCGAGCCGGCGCAAGTGTTGGCGTTGGCGTTGACACAATTGGCCTTGTGTGAGCCCAGAGACCCGGCCTATGTCTGAGTTGAGCCCCCCAAACTTGCCGTTTCGATTGCCTGCGAAACTGGCTTTTTGTGAGCCTTTATTGATTCGTTTATTCAGATGGCGCTATATACGTTTTGCCACTGTCGGTGCTTCCGGCACTGTGGTCAATATCGGAGTGTTGTTTGCATTACAGGAATGGGTGATGCCCTTGGTGGTGGCTAATGCTTCATTGCGTTTGTCCTTGTCGCTGCTTTTGGCTATTGCTGTAGCCACGGTCAATAATTTTGCTTGGAACAGTTTGTGGACCTGGGCGGACCGGTTGGCTGAATCACCGACGGCGCGTTTGGGTTGGGACCGCCAAACGATGAAGCGTTTTGTGCGATACACCGTTTCATGCTGGCTGGGCATGGCGATTCAATATGGCTTGACCTTATTTTTGTCTGTGTATATTTATTACTTGCTGGCCAATGTGTTGTCAATTTTGATCGCCAGTGTCAGTAACTACTTGACCAACGACTGGTGGACTTTCAGTCAAAAACACAAGCAAGACCAAGCATGACGACTTCACGTTTTCAAATGCATTCACCTTCCACGCGCACACTGTGGTTAACCGTGCTGGTGGTGGCACTGGTGTATGTCTGGGGCATTGACAACCTCTACATGCCCAACAACGGCGATGAAATGATTTATGCCCATATTGCCCGCATGACAGCGGCAACTGGGCAATGGTTACCTTTGGTGTCTGATTACAGCAATTTGCGCAATACCAAACCGCCTGTGCTGTTTTGGCAAAGCATGTTGGTCACCGGTTGGGGTCAATATTGGCAGTTGTGGTTGATCCGGTTGCCCAGCATTATTTATCTCGCGTTGGTCTCTGCTGGGATGGCCGTGTTGCTGCGACGCTGGTTGGGCGAATGGCGAACTGCTGCTTGGGCGGTATTGTGTTTTTTACTTTGCTGGGGCACGTTTCGCTATGGTCGGCCTTACATGACCACGGCGCCGGAAATGTTTTGGTATAGCTTGGCGCCGGGCTTTGTGTTGTGGCGTGCAGCGAATGCGCAAACCCGGGATATCCAAAACACTTGGGACGAGTGGCGCTGGTGGACTTTGCTGGGTCTGCTCACCGGCATCGGCTTGGCCTATAAATCGTTTGCCTTGGTCGCGCCTGTGGCTGCCGGTACATGGTTGCTGCGATTGTTTTTGCAAACCAAGTGGTCATGGCGTGCAGTCGTTTGCAACACCGCACAAATCGCGTGGATGAGTTTGTTGGCCGTGGGCTTGTTTGCTTGCTGGTTATTGATTGACCCGCAACCGCAAGAGGTCTGGCGCGAATTTGTGCAGCAGGAAAACGCCGGCAAGATGAGTGACGGCCGGAATTACTTTTCGGTGATGTTCAGTTTCAACGGATCGGCTGACTACCTCGCCGCCCCCATGCTCAACAGCGGTTTGTTGTTTCCTTGGGTGCTGGCGTTGATTGGCGTTGCATGGCGACAAAGAGGCATATCTTCAGAGCCCAAGCGCAGTTTGTTGACCCAAGCATCGCTGCTTTGGATAGCCGTGTGGTGGGTTGTTTTTTTGCTGCCTAACCACCGGTCAAGCCGATACCTGTTGCCCTTATTGCCAGCCTTGGCCATGCTGATGGCATTGCATGTGGATGCCATCAAGCGAGTGGCTCCCCGCGTGACAGGTCTTCTCGCTCTGATCATGTTGTCTGTGTTGGTATGGCTTGGCTGGCATGCGCGTGTGATTGGCGTGATGCCCGATCTGCTCTTCGGTTTGATTTGGGCGAGTTGGCTTGCAGGGTTAGTGATTTGGATGCGCATGTGGTGGACGCCATCCACAGCAGTTTTTGAATCACTGGTATGCGCCGCGTTGGCTTTATTCAGTTTGACCGCTTTGCTGCATAGCATGCATGGTGAGCGCGTCGACTTTCAAGGTGACAGCTCACTGCGACCGCAAGCTGAAACCATTTGGGTCTCACCGGGTTCAAATGGTGAGTTCGAGCCGCTGCACTTTTTGTTGCCGGGACAAAACCGCTTCACCAGTGACCAAGCCCGTTTAGAAGCGCTCACCAACGGGACAGACACCACCGCTGGCACTTGGTTCATCGTGGTCAGACTCGATGACGCCGACCCCTTGCCTTGTGAAACCATGAATGTATGTGAGCGCATTGCCACACGTTGGGATATCGAACTGAGACCCAAACCGGGGCAGGCGAACGCAGACAATATCAACCGTCCGCGCGAATGGTTGTGGCGTCAGGAATGGTTGATGCGGGTTCGTTGATGCCAGATGAAATGAATCAACTTGACATGCGCCCATATCCACAAACCCGGGTCTGACCACGCATCCCAGACATTGCCTGAGGGTGCATGAGTCAATACAAATAACGCGGTCGCCATCAGCCAGCAGTTGACAGCTTGCATCTGCCCACCGGCCAGTGCAAACAAATAAATGCAGGCCAACCATACACCCATCAATCCCCAAGCGAGCCAAACTACAGGCTGCTCAAACCCCATGCTGTAGATGTCCCAAGGCATGAGCCCGAATGTATCCAGCCACAAAACCCATCCGGCGATTGCGGGCAGCAGCCAAATCCAGCCATGTGCTTGCTCAGTGGGTGCCGTATAAAAAAGCAGATGGGAACGGCCTTTGATGTCTTGCCATGCCGCATTCACGCACACACACAATGTCAGCAGACTTGGCGTTTGAAATGCCAAGCCCAAGTTTGACAGCGGAGCTTGCCACAGCATTAACACCAGCAGCCAGCACAAGCTCGTAATCAGCCAGAGCCATCGCTTGTCATACACGCGGATGAATTGAACGCTAAACCAAGTCAGGACCGCCAGCCAGCCTGCGGCATGGAACACCTGTTGCACTTGTAACTGTGGCAGCACAGTGGAAGACAGGGATAAGGCGTATTCAAACAGCATCATGGCTTGACCTTGGCTAAAGGCTCTGCTCGCCATCTTTGCCATGCAATCCCTTGGCGCAATTCGGTGTAGCTGACCCATAAGCGGTCATCGGTCCAACTCAGTGAAGGGTATGAATACTCAGTTTGTGGCAAACCATCCACCAAAGTTTGCGGCGCTGACCATTGCATGCCATCAACGCTGTCGTGCATGACCAGCAGACTGCGACCTCGCTCGTAGGGGTTGCGCGCCATCACAGTGTTTGATTGGGAAAGTTGGAGTACAGCAACCGCAGAGTCTTGGTTACTGAGCGATAGCTCTTGACGTTCAGACCAGTGCACACCGGCATCTGAACTTGTGATCAAACTGACTTTGTCATGCGGGGACAGGCTGCGCATATAGGCTTGCCAATGGCTTGCATCTTGCGCCACAACAGCAGGCTGCAAGACGCGGTTCATGTTTGACAATCTTTTCAGTCCTTGAAATTCACCGGATGGACTGAACCAAGCAAACACCGGGTAATGTTTGCCCAGTTCGAAATGCAATGGCAACACCATACCGCCATCGGCCAAAGGCAGCGGCGCATGGCGAACCAAGTGGCTCAGGTTCCATAGCCAGCCCAATGGCAATTGACCGACCACTTCAAACTTGGTTTGTGCAGGATTGATGTCTGCACTTGGCTGACGCAAATGCAGCACTCTGGAAGCGGCCCAACCGCCCAAACCAGTGCCCACCACGAATACATGCAAACGCTGTTGTTGATCTAACCAAGCGACCGGGTTGCCGATATGCAAAATGCCTTTGCCAAGTGATCGACCCGCAGACAAGCGATCGACCGCCCAGACCGGTTCTGTCCAAGCTTGTTGTTGGCGCGACCACAGTGACATGGCGATGCGCACATCAGGCTTGGCTTCCTTGCTTCCTGCGAACCAAAAAACGGCCAGACTGAATTGCGGGTTGTTCGGCAATGCCACCAAATTGCTGGCATGTGCGGCAGGCGTGAGCGGCGGTTGTGGCACCAGGCCTTGGGCCTCAAGCACCCAGCCCGATGGGCTGGGTTGCGGTGTGGATGCACCTGCGGTTTTGGCCAACCGACCAATGACAGGCATTGACTCAGCGTTGACAAGCAGCAGAACCGCAACCATCAACCAAACAACAAACCAAACCAAGGGCATCAAGCTAGCTGGCAACCAAGACTTGTGCATCGCTGAGTCCTTAGCCGGCCGACCCTAAGGACAGTCCAGCGTGTTCGCGCAAAGGATGGAAATGGATATGTGGAAATCTTTCTTGCGCCAAACGCACGTCATAAGGCGATGTGCATAAATACGCTAACGTGTTCGCAGCGTCCAGCGCCATGCGTTGCGGGTAGGCGTTGTTGAATTCACGCAATTGCGCAGGAGTATCTGCGGTGATCCAGCGTGCCCCCGTGTATTGGCAAGCCTCGAGTCTGACATCGCAGTCGTACTCGGCTTTGAGCCGGTGTTGCACCACTTCAAATTGCAATTGGCCGATGGCGCCAAGCAGCATGGGCCCGCCGACTTCGGGTTTGAATACTTGAATCGCACCTTCTTCGCCGAGTTGCTCCAAACCGGTTTGCAACTGCTTGGTGCGCAGCGGATTCTTCAACAGCACTGTCATGAACAATTCGGGCGCGAAAAAAGGCAGACCGGTGAATTGCAAACTGCTGCCGTCGGTGATGGTGTCGCCGAGTTGCACACCGCCGTGCGTTGTGAAGCCGATGATGTCACCCGCATAGGCTTCTTCAACCGCTTCACGGCGCTGGCTGAGGAACGTCACCACTGAAGTGGGGCGCAATTCTTTGGCGCTGCGCTGCACTTTGAGCTTCATGCCCGGCGCGTATTTGCCCGAGGCCACGCGAACAAAAGCGATGCGGTCGCGGTGGTTGGCATCCATATTGGCTTGCACTTTGAACACCACACCGGAGAAACCGCTGTCTTCTGG
>CANHLD010000095.1 GCA_947461325.1 Comamonadaceae bacterium | reverse complement strand
GTAGCGTGTGGCCACAAACACCAGCACCTGCTTCCAACTGTTTTCTGTCATCAAGTGGCGCAATAAAGCAGTTCGTTTTTTGTCATCCACACCAATCGCGCGCTGGGTGATGTCTGGCTTGTGACCCTCAAATGCTTCTACCGTGATGCGCACGGGGTCCCGCAACAAGTTGGCGGCAAGCGCCTCAACCTCGGGCGCGAATGTGGCCGAAAACAACAAAGTCTGTCGCTTCGCAGGCAACTGCGCCAATACGCGTTGCAACTCGTCGGCAAAGCCCAGGTCCAGCAAGCGGTCTGCTTCGTCCAGCACCAGGTGTTGCAGATCGTTCAAGCGCACTGCGTTGTGATCTGTCAGATCCAGCAGTCGCCCTGGCGTTGCAACCAAAATGTCCGCGCCACCGCGCAAGTCCATCATTTGCGGATTGATGGACACGCCGCCAAACACCACCGCCACTTTGAGGTTGAACGGATAAGCCAATGACGTGAATACAGCACCCACTTGTACCGCCAGTTCGCGTGTAGGCACCAGCAGCAGGCTGCGAATAGGGCGGCGAAAGTTTGTCAGGCGAGGATTCAATATGTGTTGCTGTACCAGTGGCAATGCAAACGCCAGCGTCTTGCCCGAACCGGTGGGCGCGGTGACCCAAAGGTCTCGGCCTTGCAGTGCCACAGGAATGGATTGAGCCTGGATGGGGGTGGGCGCATACAAACCCATGTCGGTCACGACATGTTGCAGCGCGGGGGTGAGATTGAAATCAGAAAAGTTCAAACGGTTTTTTTCTTGTAGGTTTGTCTAAATGGGACGAAAGAGACAGCTTAACCTGCTGTGAACCTGCGAAGTCTTGTTTCTGCTCTTCAGTTTGAACGCTTTTCGGACAAGCTTTTAAATATTGACTTTTTTGTCTGACTCCCCGCACTTCAATCAGATCGCAACGTTGGCAAACCCACACCTGTTGCATCAAACCCGCCATCTACCGCAATCATTTGCCCAGTCATATAACTGGCCTCATCAGACGCCAAAAAAACAATCACTCTTGCAATTTCTTCTTCACTGCCATAGCGGTTCAGCGGTATCGCATCGTGGTAAGCGTTGACGATGGCGGGCGTATGAACAGCTGCGGCAAGTTTGGTTTTTACCGGTCCGGGTGCGACGCAATTCACGCGTACGCCCCATTCGCCGAGTTCGGCCGCTTGTTGTTTGGTTAAATGAATCACAGCAGCTTTCGAAGTGCCGTAGGCCACTCGAAGTGTTGATGCGCGCAAGCCCGAGATGGACGCGATATTGACGATGCAACCTTTGCTTTCGCGCAGCGCGGGCAGCGCGGCTTGTGAACACAAAAACACACCGTCAAGGTTGGTGCGCATCACCGTTTTCCAACGCTCGAACGTGGTGTCTTGTATCGCCGCGAAATCGGCCACACCTGCGTTATTCACCAGCACATCGACACGCCCTGACCATTGCAAAACCGTGTGCATCATGGCATTTACTTGGTCTTCTTGGGACACATCGCAGTCAACCGCCAACACGTTCTGCAAAGCGGCAGCTACGCTTTGGAGTTCTGCCGTGTCGCGATCGACCATGGCGACACGGTAGCCTTTGCTTAAAAATAATTGGGTGGTCGCCAGTCCGATGCCACGAGCCGCGCCGGTGACGATGGCGGTCGCTTGAGTTGTCTGATTCATGGTTTTTCGAATGAATACATTGTTTTTTGTAAGCCTAATGGATGGGTTTTCTTTGACTCTTTGTTTGCTGACCCATAGACTTTAATTCACGCAGCATCAGTGACCTCAGGCAATCCCTGCCCTTGGGACAAGCAAGAACGTAGTAAATTCAATTCATTCATCGCGCACACTTAAACTCCCACCTATGAAAAAACTCGAACTCACTCCTGTCCGCTTGGGTCAAAGCGATTTGCACGTCACTCCCATTTCCTTGGGCACCATGACTTTCGGTCAACAGGTCGACGAGCTGGCCTCGCACACCATCATGGATCACAGCATCGCACGGGGCGTCAATTTCTTCGATACCGCTGAAATTTATGCCGTGCCACCCACCGCTGAGTCTTATGGCAAAACAGAGCATTACATCGGCAACTGGTTGACAAAGCGTCCGGGCATGCGCCAAAAAATTGTGCTGGCTTCCAAAGTAGCTGGACCTTCACGCGGCATGCCTTGGGTGCGCCCCGGCGAGGGCATGACGGCAGCTGAAATACAAGCCTCGTGTGATGCCAGTTTGAAGCGGTTGCAAACCGATGTGATTGACCTGTATCAAATCCACTGGCCTGAGCGTCATGTACCCATGTTTGGTGGCATGTATTACGAACCGAAGAATGAAAAAACCGCCACCTCCATCCACGAACAATTAGAAGCGCTGGCCAGTTTGATCAAACAAGGCAAGGTGCGCTACATCGGGTTGTCCAATGAAACGCCATACGGTGTGCACGAGTTTGTGCGTTTGGCCGAGCAACATCATTTGCCGCGCATTGTCAGCGTGCAAAACGCTTACTGCCTGGTCAATCGCGTGCCTGAAAACGGTTTGGATGAAACCATGCACCGTTTGAATGTGTCGTTGCTGGCGTATTCGCCGCTGGCATTCGGCCTGCTCACCGGCAAATACGACGAATCCGGTTTTCTGGGGGAAAACTCGCCCAAGGAAGGTCGCATCTCTAAGTACGAAAGCGTTCGCAAGCAACGTTGGGCTCGGCCGGATGCGCTGGCTGCAGCCAAGCGCTACAACCAACTCGCCCGCGACAACGGCATGACACCGACCGACATGGCACTGGCTTTTTGCTACTCGCAGTGGCGCGTGGCCAGCACCATCATCGGCGTGACCTCTGTGGCGCAATTGGACGAAGATTTGGATGCTTGGGGCAAAACGCTTACCCCCGAGATGCTCAAAGCCATTGACGAAATCCGCTGGGAAATGCGCGACCCTGCGATTTGATGCATATGGATATTTTTTTATCAATGGCCTACCCGCTTTTGGCTGCGCTGGCCGCCTATTTGATTGGGTCACTCTCGTTTGCGGTGCTGGTCAGCCGCGTCATGGGACTGGCCGATCCGCGTTCTTACGGCAGCCAAAACCCTGGCGCGACCAATGTGCTGCGCTCGGGCAACAAAGCCGCAGCAGCTTTGACCTTGTTGCTAGATGCCGTCAAAGGCTGGTTGCCCGTCTGGGCCGTGGGGCGTTACGGCATTGCTTGGGGCTTGGCTGAAGGCACCTTGGCCATGGTGGCGCTGGCGGCGTTTGCCGGTCATGTCTGGCCGGTATTTTTTCGATTCAAAGGCGGCAAAGGCGTGGCCACGGCGGCAGGCGTGTTGTTTGGCATTGAGCCCTTGCTGGGTTTCGCGACCATGATGACTTGGTTGATCGTGGCGTTTTTCACGCGCTATTCGTCCTTGGCTGCATTGGCCGGTGCTGTGTTTGCACCAGCCTTTTATTTTTTAGGCCACCGGGTGGTCTGGTATGTGGACAACCGGGTGTTGTTGGCGGCGGTGGTCATGAGCGGTATCTTGGTGTGGCGGCATCAATCTAACATCGCCAAGTTGATGCGCGGTGAGGAAAGCCGTATCGGTAAAAACTGATATCCGCCTTATAAACACCAAAGCTTGCAGTCGACGAAATCTACGATTGGAAAAACGACATGACGGGCGGGCCGACGCGAACGTTGCCGCAGGCGGAGAGCGGCGACCGTCCCGGCATGTCGTGAAGGCCTCAACCAGAAACTGAAAAACAATAATTGGTGTCTGACCCCAATTTACAATTAACCAATGCATCAATCACGGAATAATTGGTGTCTGACCCCAATTAACCTAACCGGAATAATTGGTGTCTGACCCCAATTTACCAATGCATCAATCACGGAAATTGTCAAAGCTCAACGGCAGATCGGGCATTTCTTTGCGAATCAGCGCCATCGCTGCTTGCAAATCATCCCGCTTAGCCCCGGTGATGCGTACCGCTTCGCCTTGAATCGCAGCCTGCACTTTCATTTTGCTGTCCTTGATGACGCGCTGGATTTTCTTGGCATCTTCGCTGGCAATGCCATTACGTACTTTCACCACTTGCTTGACCTTGTCGCCGCCCATTTTCTGCACATCGCCTTTGTCCAGAAATCGAATATCCACATTGCGTTTGGTCAGTTTGTTGCGCAGGATGTCATCGATTTGCGCGAGTTGAAAGTCGCTGTCGCCGATCAAAGTGATTTCTTTGTCCTTGAATTCAATGGCGGCAGACGTGCCTTTGAAATCAAAACGGGTGGCAATTTCCTTGGCCGTGTTCTCGACGCCGTTTTTCACTTCCACCACGTCGGCTTCACAGACAGTATCAAAAGAGGGCATGGTCGGTACTTCAGGAGTTCAGATGCGACAATTCTCACATGATTATCGAGACACAGGTTCCCCTGCAAGCCCACAACACCTTCGGCATTGCCGCCAAAGCCGAACGCCTGCTGCGTTTGCGCAGCATGGAGGATGTCGCCGCGCTACTTGCTGACCCGATACGGCTTGAGCCGCATTTTGTGCTGGGTGGCGGCAGCAATATCGTCATCACAGGCGACATCAAGCCCTTGGTGATCAAAGTGGAGTTGCTAGGCAAACATTTGGTGTCCGAAGACGACAAGGCTTGGATTGTGCAAGCCGCCGCCGGTGAAGACTGGCACGAGTTCGTTGCATGGACCTTGCAACAAGGCTGGCCGGGGTTGGAAAACCTGGCCATGATCCCCGGCTTGGTCGGTGCCTCGCCGGTGCAAAACATTGGTGCTTACGGCGTCGAGTTGCAAGACCGTTTCGAATCGCTGGACGCAGTGGATTTACACACTGGCCAGCATTTCACGCTCAACGCAGCGCAATGCGCCTTCGGTTACCGCGATTCGGTGTTCAAGCACCAAGCCAGCGACAAACGCGACTTGGGTTTGCTGGGCCGCGCGCTCATCACGCAAGTGCGTTTTCGTTTACCCAAAAAATGGCGTGCCGACATTGGCTACGCCGACTTGGAAAAAAAGCAAGCGCAAACCGGCATCAGCGAACCTACCCCGCAGCAGGTGTTTGACTGGGTCTGCGAAATCCGTCTTGCGAAATTACCTAACCCGCAAGTGGTGGGCAACGCGGGCAGCTTCTTCAAAAACCCAACGGTGTCGCCAGAGCAATGCGCCGACATCATTGCGCGCGAACCGCGTCTGGTGCATTACCACTTGAGCGACGGGCGTATCAAACTCGCCGCCGCATGGTTGATAGACGCCTGCGGCTGGCGCGGTAAGTCCGTGGGCAACGCGGCGGTGTATGACAAGCAAGCATTGGTCATCATCAACAAAGGCGGTCGCGACAGCCCTTGCACCGGAGGAGAGGTGGTGACCTTGGCCAAAGCGATTCAAACCAGTGTGTACGAGCGTTTCGGCATACAACTCGAACCTGAACCGGTGGTGGTCTGATGAAAACTATTTCTCTGCGACTTCTATTACTTTTGTGTTGTGTAATCGCTGGCATAGCGAATGCACAAACTTACCCTGTTAAACCCATACGTTTGCTGGTGCCGTTCGCGCCGGGCGGCAGCACTGACTTGATTGCGCGCATCGTCGCCGAACCTCTGGGCAAATTGCTCGGTCAAACGG
Source organism: Comamonadaceae bacterium (assembly GCA_947461325.1). Classification (GTDB taxonomy): domain Bacteria; phylum Pseudomonadota; class Gammaproteobacteria; order Burkholderiales; family Burkholderiaceae_C; genus Limnohabitans. The sequence goes on along the minus strand of CANHLD010000095.1, from coordinate 1,175 downwards.
TGGTGGTGGAGAACAAGGCTGGCGGCGGTGGCGTCACCGGTGCGTTGGAAGTAGCGCGTGCAGCGCCTGATGGCTACACGCTTGGTCTGACAACGGCGTCAAGTGCTGCCACCAACCCAGCTATCAATCCATCCATTGCCTATAAGCCGCTCACCGATTTCACACCCATCATCAACATGGTGGCCTCTCCGAATGTGTTGGCAATTCATCCCTCATTTCCTGCCAAAGACATGGCCGGTTTTTTGAAAGAGTTGCGCGCTCAACCGGGTAAATACGATTACGCGTCCTCGGGTACAGGCGGCATCGGGCATTTGCAAATGGAGTTGTTCAAAAATCTCACCAAAACATTTGTGGTTCATATTCCTTATGCCGGTTCCGGGCCTGCATTGCGCGACACGGTGGGCGGTCAGGTGCCGATTATTTTTGACAACTTGCCATCTGCCATGTCGCACATCAAGGACAAACGTTTGATCGCGCTGGCGGTGGCCACGCCTGAGCGTGTCGCCGAATTGCCGGATGTGCCCACTTTCAAAGAACTGGGTTTAGAACCCGTCAACCGCCCCGCGCTATACGGCATCTGGGCGCCCAAAGGTTTGCCTGCGCCGCTGGTGTCTCAATTGAACGCAGCCGTGCGCAAGGTGTTGCAAGACCCGGCGGTGATCAAGCGGCTTGAAGCCACAGGCTCTCGTGTGGTGGCCAACAGTCCGCAAGAATTTGCGGCGCAATTGAAAGCCGAGTACGAGGTGTACAAAAAGGTGGTGGATGCGCAAAAACTCAAGCTCGACTGACACGCCGGATCCGCTGGTCGATGCCTTCATCGACAGCGTCTGGCTGGAGGACGGTTTGTCTGCGCTCACGCTGGCCGCTTACCGGCGCGATTTGAATGCCTTAGCCCTTTGGCTGCATACGCAAAACACTTCACTCTCCTCAGCAGTGGAAGCCGATTTGCAAGCCTATTTCGCGCACCGGCACGATCAAACCAAGGCGACGTCCGCCAACCGGCGCATGACTGTATTCAGGCGTTTTTATCGCTGGGCCTTGCGCGACAACCGCTTGCTGGCCGACCCCACGTTGAAGTTGTTGTCGGCCAAGCAACCGCTGCGTTTGCCGAAAAGTCTGAGTGAAGCACAGGTTGAGGCTTTGTTGAACGCCCCCGACACCGACACCGCTTTGGG
>CANHLD010000094.1 GCA_947461325.1 Comamonadaceae bacterium | reverse complement strand
TTTTGAACGCACCAATTGCGGAGCAACCAACCCCACGAAAGCAATCAAACCTGTTTGTGCCACTGCCGTGGCTGTGCACAAAGCCATGACAACCAGCAACAACATACGCAAAGGCACCACCTGCAAACCCAGACTCAGCGCTGTATCTTCACCCAGCACCAATGCATCCAGCAAAGGGCTTAAGCGCCATGCAGCGAACCAACTCACCAACAAAACAATACACATCAGCAAACAAGCAGAAGCATTCACCATGCTGGTACTACCCAACAAAAACGATTGCATAGCAGGTAGCAACTGGGGCTGGGTCGCACTCAACATCGAAGTCATTGCGCCAAGCACCACGCCCACGACGACACCGGCCAACAATAAACGCAGAGTGTGTTGAACGCCGCGTGCCAGCATCAATGTCAACAACACAGCTAACCAAGCGCCGATGAATGCAAAGCCCGTCAAACCCAACCGCCAAACCCAAGACCCCAGCCATTGAACATCAATGGGCAAATACGATCCCGCCCAAGTGCCCAAGGCCAAGGCCAATGCCACACCCAAGGCAGCACCGGAAGCACTACCAAGCAAATAGGGATCAGCCAATGGATTCCTGAATAATGACTGTGCCAATGCGCCAGACAAACCTAACAGCGCGCCTGCGAGCCAGGCGCCGAGTGTTCTAGGCAAACGGATCTCTTGCACGATAGGGTCTGACCAACCTAATGCAATTTCAAAACCTGAACTGCCGGCAGTCAATCCAAGCAACCACAAACTTAGCGTCGCCAGCAACAACCACGACATCAATTGAAAAGTTTTTTTCTGTGTATGGTTCATAGCTTGGATGATCCTTGAAGACATTTCACCAAAATATGTGCAGCCTCACCCATACGCGGTCCGGGCCGTACCAATACATGACCTTGTTCGGGTGTGAATGTACATACATGTCCGACCTTTACAGCTTGAATCACAGACCAGCCTGGTCGTTTATCCAATGACTGCCTAAGGGGTACAGCCAAGAAAATCCATTGCGGATTGGACCTCACCACAAACTCCGGATTGACTTGAGGAAAAGCGCCCATGTCAGCGGTGACGATATTTTTCAAGCCCAGTTGCCGCATGATGCCGCCAATGAAGGAAGAATCAGATGCAGCGTAACCGCCGGTGCTGGCTTCAAAATAAAAGCTGACCCCTTGGGCTGAAGGTGGAATTTTTTGAGCCGCACTGGCAATAGCTTGCAAAGCTTGTTGCCACAAGTGGTCAGCTGCCTCGTCAGGTTTCGGCAGTTGCAATACATGTGCCACTGTACGCATGCTGCGTTGCACATCCGACAATGTTTGCGGCTCCAAAGCCACGACTTTGATGCCTAGGGACTCCAACCGGTTAATGATGCGAGAAGACTTACCCGCGAGCACCACATCAGGTTTGAGTTTGACAATGGCCTCGACTGACGTGTCGTACAAGCCGCCAAGCTTGGGAAGCTGTTTGACAGAGGACGGCCAGTCTGCATAGTTATCAGTTCCCACCAACAACTGACAGGCTCCAAGCGCACACACCGTTTCAGCCAATGAGGGCAGCAGTGTGATGATGCGCTGTGGTGGTTGACTAAACTCAACTTTGATCTGTCGGTCATCGACCACAGTGACTGCAGTTGCAGTTTGCACCGCCATAAGCAACAACAGCAAAAATTTACGCATGATCAACTGCCCAATTTGTGATGATGCGATGCAACTGATCCACGCCGTCTGTCAATGCGGCGGGACCGGGTTGCAATATGTCGGCTGATTTGATTTCAAACAATTGACTGTTTTTCACAGCCGGCACATCTTGCCAACCGGGACGAGCAGCAACCGTTTGCGGGCGAAATTTTTTCCCGCACCACGAACCGATGATGATGTCAGGTTGTCTTCTGACAATCTCCATCGGGTCGGCAATGATGCGGTTTTTACCGAGCGACTCTTGCGCAAGTTCAGGAAAACAATCATCACCACCGGCGATGTGAATGAGTTGCGACACCCAGCGGATAGCGCTTATAGGCGGTTCATCCCATTCTTCAAAATACACACGCGGACGACGCGGCAAGGTTTTGGCAGATTCCTGAATGGTTTGCAATTGCGCTTGCATTTGTTGAATGCGGTGCAAGCCCTGCTCCGCTTCACCCACCATGGCCGCCACTTGGTACAGCATAGAAAAAATCTCATCCACACTGCGCTGGTTGAACACCGTCACCTGCACGCCATGTCGAATCAATTGAGCCGCGATGTCTGCCTGCAAGTCAGAAAAACCAAACACGCAGTCGGGTTGTAGCGCCAAAATTTTGTCAATCTTTGCGCTGGTGAATGCAGACACCTTGGGCTTTTCAGTACGGGCGATTTTGGGACGGACCGTGTAACCCGAAATACCCGCAATGCGATGCGACTGACCAAGCAGATACAACCACTCGGTGGTTTCTTCGGTCAGGCAGATGATGCGTTTGGGTAAAAGCGACTGCATAGATTTATTTTGGTTGCCACTGAACTGATGTGAAAAATGTCGTGCCTGGCATGGCGTAGTTACAGGTGTTGACGCCACTAGATGTACAACCGTATTGCTGGTATGACTTATTCATCAAATTATCAATACGGTTGATCCATTGCCACTCATTGTTTATGGCAGTTTGAGTCCACACATTAAACAATCCTATTTTGGGGAACTCTAAAGTATTGCTTGCATCATCAAATCGCTTGCCAATGAATTGATATTCAAGACCGAGTCGGGTGCTCTCGATAGGTTTGTCAACTGCGAATCTGAAATTTTGCTTGCTTCGTAAACTTAACTGCTTGCCGGTCGTTTGATTGACTGGGTTGAGCAAATCCAAGTGAGACTGGAAATTGAAACCTTCAAATTGAGTCTTGCCTGATAAGCCCACGCCTTGTATTTTGACTTTGCCACTCAAGTTGTAATAGCAAAAATTTGCGGCTGTGCAATCGGTTCGAGCATAAGCTGAAGTCAACAAATGAGAAATATCGTTTTGAAAAATTGTCATCCGTGCAGAGGATTTGCCGTTTGCGTATTGCAAAGCAATTTCTTTTGTCACATTGGATTCCGCCACCAAGTTGGTATTGCCATAGTAACCATTGAGCATTTCTAGTGTGGGCACTCTGAATCCCGTCGATTGACTGGCACTTATTTTCCATGCCGGCATAATTTCATACGCATAAGCCAGTGAATAGGAGTTGTGTGAGGCATAGCCCGAGTAATCATCAGTTCTGATAGATGTATTGATGGTGTGCAATTGGTAATTTATTTTGTAACCAAGTCCGGTTGCATACATATTTCGAGAAGTGTCTACAGCCGTATTAGCAAGGTATCCAGAGTAATCATTAGCAGCCGCTTTGAATTGATCTTTTTTAAATTCAAATATCCCCGAAAAATGCCCTGCGTTTGTGGTTGATTCATGGTCAACCGAAAAGTTTTGAGTGGTTGTCTTGTAATTCCAAGCAAGGTCGTTGCCAGCGTTTGCGGCGTCAGAGTCCGCCCCCAGTATGGATTGATTGATTTTGAATCGACTGACTTGGTTATCACTCCAACCAGCCATCCACTGAAGACCGTTTGCAGTAATGTTGTTGTGTTTAGTGATGTCAATATTGTCAGTGTAAGAAGGTGCCCATTGGGTAAATTGCTTTGATTTAAAGCTAACCGCTTCTAGCCTGTGCATTGGATTGAAGTCGTAACCCAACTTAAGCATGGCGACGTGACTGTTCGATGCTTCTTTGCTTGGCGTGTGTGTCAAATCTGGACGGGTATCGTAACCATCGCTGCTTTTGGTGCTTAGTAAAACAGAGTAATCCATCGCATCACGTTTGCCCGATAGCAGCCCCGTTGTTTTTTTGGTTCCATGAGTGCCAAAGGCTTGGGTCACTGTAGGTCTGTCATCTGCACTGGCTTTTTTTCCGAACAACTGAACCACGCCACCCATCGCATCCGATCCATACATGGTGCTTGTTGGACCTTTAACCACTTCCATGCGATCAACCATTTCAAGTGGAAGCATTTCCCAAGGAACGCCTCCTCCCAAACGTACGCCGTCCTGAGACTCAATACGAATACCTTCTAAATACAAAGAGGTCATGCGTGATTCTGCCCCGCGCATGTAAACAGAGTGATTGCCGTAGCCGATGGACTGAACTCCAGACAGTCGACCCAATGCTTGAGTGAGATTGACATTGCCCAATTTATTTAATTCGTTTTTATCCAGTACATCTACATCACTGGTGACAGTTGCTAAGGGTTCACCAATTCGATTGGCGGTGACAAATATTTCCTCTAATTGCTTAGATTGGCCATAGGCCGGCAAGTAAGAAAAAGAACAAAAAGACGCAAGCAGACACACGCACGTCGAGATCGATAAAGAGAGTTTCATGATGATAAATACCAGCCAAGTGCCCTCACCGCCTTCCCCGACAGTGCATGGACGTTACGCAGTCGCGACAAGCGCGACTACACCTTGTTGGCCGGTATCCGGGCTGGCAAAAACAACCTTGTCCGCCTTCCCAGATGCTTGTTCAGGGCATCCAGTGGCTATGTAGAACAGGGCGGAAACACGTTGCCGTGTTTCGTTTGCTTGACCGTTGCGGGGGCAGCGCAGGCTGGCTATCAGCTCAGGCCATGTACCTAAAAGATGTACTTGGTTGAGTGAAAACTTCTGCTTCCCGTTGAACTGCGGTATGTGAACCACACCGCGAGCACCAACGCGCCGATTCTAGCCACAAGTCCTCCATCCACCTCTAAAATGCTTTACATGTCTGAAAACAACACCTTAGAAGCTGTACTTGAACGGGTAGAACGCTTGCTTGTTCGCTACGATGAACTCAAACGCACCAACGATTTACTGGTCAGCCAAGTTGATTCCCTGACGCACGAACGTGACTCCTTGAAGTCACGCTTGCAAGCTGCCCGCAGCCGCATTGACGGCTTGCTTGATCGTTTACCGCTGGACGTCAAGGACGGTGCATGAACCAGGTCGAAGTACAAATCATGGGGCAGAGTTACATACTCGGTTGCCCCGAAGGCGCCGAAGAACGTTTTCAAACGGCTGTGCGTAAAGTGGATGCTGCCATGTGCAGCATTCGCGATGTGGGGAAAATCAAAGCACGTGACCGCATCGCTGTCTTGGCGGCGCTCAATCTGGCTTTTGAGCTCTCCGATTTCTCTGCCGCACCTACAGAACCAGTCAGCTCAACTCACAACCTGAACAACCTCTTGCATCGACTTGATTCGGCATTAGGCCAAGACGGTCATTTGTTGTGAAACATACTCCTACAATGCAAGAGTCTGCAAGTCTGCCGGGTTTATATTTCTTGAACCAATGCTCTATGGAGCCCCGGGCTTGGAACATCGTTTGGTGAGCGTGATCATCTCGCGTAGATGAACCCAACACTTTACTGACCTCGCCCACCTGAACCTTTTGTTCAGGATGACAATCCGGCAGAACCTTGCAGACACCTTTTTTTCATCTTCACCCCTCACAGATCTCTTTTTATTCATGAGTTTGCGAATCGCTATTGTCGGAGCCGGTGCCATCGGCGGTTACCTCGGCGTCAAACTGGCATTGGCCGGTCATGACATCACTTTCATTGCACGCGGTGCCAATTTGCAAGCGATTGCACAGCACGGTATGAAGCTTCAGTTAGAAGACGGCAGTGAGCTTCATGCACGAGATGTCAAAGCCTGTGACATCGCCAGTGCCTCGACTTACGACTATGTACTGGTCACGCTCAAGTCGCACCAAGTAGCCGCTGTCGCCGCCGACATCGCCGCGCTTTGTCATGACGACAGCTGCATCGTCACCATGCAAAATGGTTTGCCCTGGTGGTACTTCCATCAACTGCCGGGCGAGTACAAAGGCAAACAACTCTCAACACTCGATCCGCAAGGTCAGTTGTGGCAATTACTCAAACCCGAACGCATCATCGGTGCTGCCGTGTACCCTGCAGCTGAGTTGATCGCTCCCGGCGTGGTGCGTTTGATTGAAGGCAACCGCTTCACTTTGGGTGAACCCAGCGGCGAAAAAACTGAGCGCGTGATGCAACTCGCACAAGCCATGATCGGTGCTGGTTTCAAAACACCGGTGTCCAATGACATACGCGCAGAACTGTGGGTGAAGTTGTGGGGCAACCTTAGCTTCAACCCGGTGTCTGCGCTTACGCATGCCACGCTTGAAGACATTGCCAGCTTTGCACCATCGCGCGAAGTGGTGGCCATGATGATGCAAGAAGCACAGGCCGTGGCGGAGCGCACCGGCATCCAATTCAAAATCAGCATAGACAAACGCATCGCTGGAGCACAGGCTGTGGGTGCTCACAAAACATCCATGCTGCAAGATATTGAGCAAGGCAAAGCGCTCGAACTAGACGCACTGCTGGGCAGCGTGATTGAGTTGGGTGACATCGTCGGCTTGCCCACACCCACCTTGAAAACCGTACACCATTTGTGTTTGTTGTTGCAGCAATCGGTGCTGCGCAGCGGACACGGTCTCTCTTTAAATTAAACAGGACTTACCATGCAAACATTGACTGAATGGCTGGCAGCCGGCATTGACACAAACACATGCCTGAGTGCAAGCGGCGCTGCACCTTTGACTTATGCCGGTTTACGCAAACTGGCAAGCTACGTAGAGCAATCATTGAATGCCGTCGGCATCGGTCGCAACGACCGCGTGGCGTTGGTATTGCCCAACGGCGCTGACATGGCATCGTCATTCATCACCGTGGCGGCATGCTGCACTTCCGCACCGCTCAACCCCTCTTACCGTGCTGACGAATTTGAGTTTTATTTGAACGATTTGAACGCCAAG
>CANHLD010000093.1 GCA_947461325.1 Comamonadaceae bacterium | reverse complement strand
TGCCTGAAGGAAAAGTCAGCAGTGGCAGACTCAGCATCAGAATAAATGACAGTTGACCCAAAGCAAGTCTGAGTTCTTTTGAATGTATGAGTTTCATAGGACGATATAGTGTTTAATCGCCCTATAGTATTACTTAATTAATTCAAAACTTATACTTTTTGAACAATATATTGAAGTTGTTTGAAGTTATTTCGGCAATCTGTTCGCTTGTCATGTCGCGCAAATCAGCGATTTGTTTGGCAACCCATGGAACGTATGAAGGATTATTGGTTTTGCCTCTGTGGGGTGCCGGTGCGAGATACGGGCTGTCTGTCTCGATCAAGATGCGGTCTAAGGGTACCCACCCTGCAATGTCTCTTAAGTCAGCTGCATTTTTAAAAGTCAGAATGCCTGAAAAAGAAATATAAAAACCCAGATCCAAGGCCGCACGTGCTACTTCAGCGGTTTCTGTGAAGCAATGAAACACGCCGCCCACGCTTGAAGCGTCACCGACTTCGCCCTCTTCCTTCAATATGGACAAAGTGTCTGCACTGGCACTGCGTGTATGAATGATCAAAGGCAATCGCAATTGACGTGCAGCACGTATGTGTAATCGAAAGCGTTGGCGTTGCCATTCCATATCGGCCACCGATCGATCTCCCAACCGATAGTAATCAAGCCCGGTTTCACCTATGCCAATAACTTTGTCGCGTTGCCCGATACGCAGCAGGTCGTCGAGTGTCGGTTCTTGCACATCATCTTCATCAGGATGTACACCGGCTGTGCACCAGAAATTGTCATACGCCATAGCGATGCGGTTGACATCCTCAAACGTTTCGAGTTGCGTACTGATGAGCAAAGCACGCGTGACTTGCGCGGCTTGCATGTCCTGGCGTATCTCATCCAAGCGGGCCAGCAGTTCGGGGAAATTCAAATGGCAATGGGAATCGGTATACATGGCATCAGTTCATCAAGTCATGGCGCGTTGTGCACGGTTCACCCAGGCATCCAGCAACAAGCCTGCAGAGTAAGGATGTTCTGCAGTTTTGGCCGCTTGCATCAATTCGCGAGCCCAAGCGCTGAGAGATTTCAAATTGCCGCTGGCAGGTAAATCGCTGCTACTGAAAAACCGTGGCTGACCGCCTGCCTTGACTTGCATCATGTCATGACAGACTTTTTGCAAGCACGACAAAATCATGGGGGCCGTGTTGTCTGCCAGAAGACCGGCTTGACCACGGCTGAGTTGCACAGGCAAGGCGCGCCATGCCGCGGCTTTGAACCCGCAGTGGTACAAATTCAGTGCATCCTCGGGTCTGCCGCCTGCGGCTAGTAACAACACGTGGGCATCTTCACTGGGTACCGATTGGGCGCTTAACCATTCAAAGGCAGAAGGTGCGTCAGGCCAAGACATGGCGTGTATCTGGCATCTGCTGCGAATGGTGGGTAGCAGTTCATGTGCAGCCTCGCAAGCCAAAATAAAGCGTGTGTCACCCGGTGGTTCTTCGAGTGTTTTAAGTAGCGTGTTAGCTGTGATGGTGTTCATACGCTCAGCTGGATTGATCAACACCACTTTGCCGTGAGCTCCTGACCTTGTGAATTGGCTAAACACAATCATCTCTCGCATGGCATCCACGCGTATTTCTTTACTGGGTTTGCGTTTTTTATCGTCTATGTCCTTGACTGCTTTTTCCGGCAAAGGCCACTCTAATGCCAGCATGTCAGTTTCAGGCATCAACACCATCAAATCCGCATGAGCCCGCACTTTGATGCCGTGGCAACTCGCACATTGGCCACAGGCACCCCGAGGTGTGGGTTGCAGACATAGCCAGGCTGTGGCCAGCGCCAACCCCAAGTCGTATTGACCTAAACCGGACGGGCCTTGCAACAACAACGCGTGCCCTTTGCGTTGAATCAGTGTTTGTAATTGGTTTTGTAACCAAGGCGCTAATGTGCTCATGCGCGATGGACTGGCAAATAACCGTGCGATTGCAATTGGTGCAATACGGATGCGCGAACTGCTTGTAATTCATCTGCAGCTTGTATTTGTGCAAAGCGCTTGGGATCGGCATGGGCGCGATCGGCATAGCCTTGGTGTACCTGCTGGAAAAATTTCAGAGGTTGAGATTCGAAACGATCCGGCACACGTGCACTTGCTAAGCGTTGCGCAGCAATCTGCGGGTCAAGTGCAAACCACAACGTCATATGGGGTTGCCGCAACTTCCCATCAGGCATGGCTTGAACCCAATGTTCCAACTGAGTCAACACATTCCAATCAAAGCCGCGTCCTCCGCCTTGGTAGGCAAATGTGGCGTCTGTGAATCTGTCGCACAACACCACGTCACCTCGCGCTAAGGCAGGTTCTATGACTTGGTTCAAATGGTCGCATCTGGCTGCAAACACCAAAAGTGCTTCGCTGAGTGTGTCCATGGCATCGTGCAAGACCATGTCGCGGATTTTTTCTGCCAACGGCGTTCCACCGGGTTCTCGGGTTTGAACCACAGTGCGTCCAGCCGCGCGAAATGCATCAGCTACAGCTTGGATGTGGCTGGACTTTCCCGCCCCGTCAATGCCCTCAAAACTGATGAATAAACCGGTTTGCATGGAAGTTATTGTGCCTTGTCAGCTGTTTGCCCACGCTGGTAACGGTCCACTGCAGCGTTGTGGTCTGCCAGGTTCTCACTGAATTGGCTGCTGCCGTCGCCGCGCGCCACAAAATACAAAGCTTTGCTTGTTGCTGGGTGCAATGTTGCTTGCAGTGCAGCAGACCCAGGCATGGCGATGGGTGTAGGCGGTAAGCCTTTGTTCACATAGGTGTTCCACGGATGGTCTGTTCGCAAATCCACGCGTCTGAGGTTACCGTCAAAAGATGCACCCAGGCCGTAAATGACCGTGGGATCGGTTTGCAGCGGCATCTGAATACGCAAGCGGTTGTGAAACACGCTGGCAATCATGCGTCTGTCTTTGGCCAGCCCGGTTTCTTTTTCGACAATGCTTGCGAGAATCAATGCCTCTTCAGCCGACATCAACGGCAAGCCCATGTCCCGATTGTTCCAAGCTTGCTCTAAATGCTTGTCCATGGCTTTAGCAGCACGGCGCAACAAATCCAGGTCCGAACTGCCTTTGCCAAAGTTGTAGGTGTCGGGGAAAAACCGCCCTTCCGGTGCGACGCCGCCTTTACCGAGGTGACTCATGATCTCGTCATCGCTCAGGCTGGCTGAATCGTGTTTCAAGAAATCTGATTTATCCATGGCCTGTCGAAATTGACGCCAATTCCAGCCTTCGACCAATGTCAATGTTTTGAGGTTTTCTTCGCCGCGAACCAATTTGTTAAGCAGTTGCCATGCGGAGGTGTCTGCGTTGATTTCATAACTGCCGGCTCTTATTTGACGAGATTGACCGCTGAATTTGAAAAAGTAATAAAGCAAAGAAGGCGAGACATCTACACCTGACAAGACGGCTTGATAGGTGATGGTTTTGACCGATTGGCCGGGCTCGATGGATAAATCAACTACGACCGAGTTGAGTGGCAATGGACGCAATACCCACCAGGTGCAGACAGCAGCGCCTAGCAATGCCGCCAGTAACAACAGACTCAACCCTGACCAAAACCGTGTTTTCAAAAGCCTATCCCGAGCGATACCCAAAGCGGACATGATAATAGAGGCATGAATTCAACCCATTTTGACACCTCGGTACCCCGTTTTCAGCAGCATGGCTCATGTGTATTGCCACATTTAGGCGTGATTGCAGCCCGCGGCTCTGAAGCCGCGCACTTTTTACACAACCAACTCACACACGATTTTTTGTTGCTGGATCAGCATCACGCCCGACTGGCTGCATTTTGTAACGCCAAGGGCCGTATGCAAGCCAGCATGCTGGGGTGGAAAACTTCGGATGAAGAAGTACTGTTGGTGTTGCGCTTGGATTTACTGCCGCAAACACTCAAACGCTTGAGCATGTTTGTGTTGCGCGCCAAGGTCAAGCTGAGTGATGCCTCGGCTGAATGGACGGTACAAGGGCTGTTAGCACCTGACACTGAAACTTCTGTGCCATGGCAGTTAAACCACGACAACACTGTTTGGTCAGTCCAGCTCTACCCGTCTGCCGGTGCCTCTCGCAGTTTGGTTCTGGCGCCTGCGCCTGCGCATACGCAGACACAAAATGCAGTTTTGTCGCTGGATGATTGGTTGCTGTCCGAAGTGCTCAGCGGTGTTGGCGATGTGCAAGCCGCCACGTTTGAAGCCTTTGTGCCGCAAATGCTTAACTATGAATCGGTAGACGGTGTGAATTTCAAAAAAGGCTGTTACCCCGGACAAGAGGTGGTGGCGCGCAGCCAGTTCAGGGGCATCTTGAAGCGACGCACCTATGTGGCCAGCAGTTCTCTGCCCTTGCAGGCTGGACAAGAAATTTTCAATTCCAACGACACCAGCCAACCCGCCGGGCAAGTGGTTCAAGCCGTGGCACATCCGCAGCACGGCCATTGGGCGTTGGTGTGTTTACAAACCTCATCCACTGAAGCAGGTGAGTTGCATCCTGCAGACACCAGCGGCAGTGTGCTGACATTGCATTCTCTGCCCTACGCATTGCGGGACGATATTTAAGTTTTTTCACATGGCCGCCAGCAACATCTCTCGGTAATCAGCCACGCTGGCATCGCGCGGGTTGGTTTTGTGCGAATGGTCAGCCAAAGCGCCTTTGATGATGTCGTCAAACTGCGCTTCGGTCACGCCCATCGCAGCCAGACCGGATGGCAAACCCAGCGTGGCGTTCATTTGTTTGATGGCATTACCCAATGTTTTCGCCGGTTCGCTGCCGGGAGCCAGTCCCATGGCTTGCGCCATGCGAACCAGACGGTTGTCTTTTTGCATGGATTCAGCCCCTGCGTTGAATGAAATGACGGCGGGTAGAAACATGGCGTTCAAAGTGCCGTGGTGCAAACGCGGGTTGATGCCGCCCAGACTGTGGCTGAGAGAATGCACACAGCCCAAACCTTTTTGAAAAGCCAAAGCGCCCTGCATGGACGCGCTCATCATTTGCAAGCGAGCCTCCCGGTCTTGGCCGTTGCGCGTGGCTTTTTCAATGTTGGCCCAACCGCGTTGCAATCCATCCAAAGCAATGCCGTCTGCCGGTGGGTTGAAGGCGGAGGACATGAAAGTCTCCATGCAATGCGCAATGGCGTCCATGCCGGTGGCTGCTGTCATCAACGGCGGTAAACCCAGCGTCAAGTCGGGGTCTAACAACGCGGCTTTGGGAACCAGGTGCCAGGAATGGAATCCGAGTTTGCGCCCGTCATCCACAATGATGATGGCACCGCGTGCCACCTCGCTGCCAGTACCGGCTGTGGTGGGAATCGCGATCAAAGGCAATGCTTTGTCAGTGATTCGCGGTGACCCGCCTTCGATGGTGGCGTACGTGGTCAGCGGTCCCGGGTGAGTGGCAGCAATCGCCACGCCTTTGGCGCAGTCCATAGAGGAGCCGCCCCCGATGGCGATCAAACCATCACATTGGTGAGCGTGGCATAAAGCCGTGGCCGCGCGAACCGCAGCTTCGGTGGGGTTGGAAGGCGTACCGTCATATACCGTGCATGTCAACCCAGTTAAAACATCTAAAGCCTTTTGCAACAAGCCTGCGGCTTTGATGCCCGCATCTGTCACGATCAACGGACGCTGAATGTGATGACGCTCACATTCCTCAGCAAGACGTTTCAAAGCACCTGGCTCGATGTGAATTTGGGTGATATAGAGAATGCTAGACATGGTTTTTGCCTCTAATGCGTTGTAGGATGCTGCGACTTTAACGGACTGCGGCAGATCACTATGCAAAGACAAGATTTTCGTTTTTTCCATCCCTTGCGAGTGCGCTGGGTAGAAGTGGACATGCAAAAAATTGTGTTCAATGGTCACTACCTGATGTACTTTGACACCGCAGTCGGTGATTACTGGCGAAATCTGGTTTTGCCATATGAACAGACCATGCAAGACTTGGGCGGCGATTTGTACGTGGTCAAGTCTTCACTAGAGTACAAAGCCTCGGCTGTTTACGATGACTTGCTGCACATAGGCATGCGCTGTCAACGCATAGGCAATTCATCCATCACTTTTCAAGCCTGCGCATTTCGTGGCAACCAGCCGCTGGTGACAGGCGAGTTGGTTTATGTGTACGCGGACCCTAAAACCCAAAGCTCCAAACCCGTTCCACAGGAACTGCGTGACACTTTGCTGGGTTATGAACAAGGCGAAGCCATGGTCAAGTTGCAACTCGGCAGTTGGGGCGCGTTGAAAACCGTCGCCGGTGGATTGCGCACCGAGGTGTTTGTAGAGGAGCAAGGCGTCAGTCAGGAACTGGAATGGGACGAGCACGATCCCTTGTGTTTGCATGCCGTTTTAAGAAACAGAATGGGATTGGCGGTCGCCACCGGTCGCTTGTTACCTGCGGTCGAGGGGGTTTCCAAAATCGGGCGAATGGCAGTCAAGCGAAATATGCGCGGCTTGAAGTTGGGTGACCTTGTGCTCACGGGTTTGCTTGACGCCGCACGCAAGCGCGGGGACCGTGAGGTCGTGTTGCATGCGCAATGCACTGCAGAAAATTTTTACCAGCGGCAAGGGTTTACCAGGCGAGGCGAAGTGTTTGTGGAAGCAGACATGGACCATGTGGAAATGTTTTACACACTCTCATGAGGGCGCGTGTTCGCCGCAAAGGCAAATCACTTATTTTTCAAAGTGCTTGTATTTGATTCACTTGGGGTCTTAATAACCATTCAGCCAATTCATCTGCCAATCTGCCGGATTCGGCAATGGCGGTTTGCCACACTTTCACCCGCCCACTGAGGTCGTGCTTGTAAGTCACGAAGTCGCTGCGGTCAGGCAACTTGCCAT
>CANHLD010000092.1 GCA_947461325.1 Comamonadaceae bacterium | reverse complement strand
CCTTGCGGCACATTCAGCATGCCGATGGTGGCCACCGAGCCGCCGTCACGCCGAGCGCGTTCTTCGGCATACACGGCAAAAACCGCAAACCCGGCGACAGCGTCATGGCGTTGGTGCATGGGGCTGGTGCCTGCGTGGCTGGCGGTGCCGCTGATTTCAATCAAATGACGCACACTGCCGTTGATGGATGTGACCACACCCAGCGGCATGTTCAAGCTGTGCAAAACCGGGCCTTGCTCGATGTGCACTTCCACAAAGCCCAGATAACGGTTGGCATCTCTTTGAATTGATGGAATGTCCGCAGGCTTGCGGCCTGCTTGCGCCATGGCTTCTCGCATGCTGATGCCGTTGTCATCGGTTTGAGACAACCACTGCGAATTAAATTCGCCGGTCAATGCACTGCTGGCCAAAAAAGTGGCCTTGTAGCGTTGGCCTTCTTCTTCGGCAAAAGCCACCACTTCAATGCCGATGTTCAAGCGCTGACCCGAACGAGCCAGTTCACGCACACAGGCCATCGGAACGAAGATGCCCAATCTGCCGTCGTATTTACCGCCGTTGCGCACCGTGTCGTAATGGCTGCCGGTGAGTAAATATTTGGCACCGGGTTGACGCGGGTGGTAGCGCCCGACCACATTACCCACCGCATCGATGAAGACTTCATCGAACCCGCATGCTTGCATGCCAAGCATTAAGGTTTGTGCGCAGGCTTGGTGAGCTGAGGTCAGGTAACTCACACTCAATTCGCCGCGTTCGGCAAAGCCGGGGTCGCTGAATTGCGCCAGCCATTCATGCCAATCCCAGACCTCGCCTCCGAGCAACGGGTGACTTTGGCATTTGTCGTGCAAGCGTGTTTCTGCAATGCGGTGAATTTGCCTCAAGCATTCGTGAAATTCAATCGCCGGTGCTTGATGCAAGCGTCGCTCTAATTCTTTGAGAATGGCGTCCGGGGTCAAACCCAAGCCACGCGGGCCGCGCACGGCGATGATGAACGGCCAACCGAAATGCGCTTGGTAACGCTGGTTCAATTGCGCGAGTTGCTCCGCTTGCTCCGTTGTGGACTGCCACAAACCGGCAAGTTGCTGTTCGGTTTGAGATGCGGCGGTCAAACCGCTGGCGCGCTTGGCTGCCAACACCGGATGGGCTTTGACCAACATCAATTGCTGTTCATGCGAAGCCCGGTTGACGCTGTCTGCCAAAGCCCATTTCAAATGAGCCAGACTGCGAAAGGGTTTGTGTTGCCATGCCGCCTGCCCGACCCAGGGGCTGTGCTCATACAAACCGTCAAACCATGCCATGGCTTGGTCGTCGCTGGCTTGGTTCAGCCAGTCAAGAGAAAAATCGGGTGTGAGGTCGGGGGATGTCATGTGCTGCAAAAGCCGGGCGTTAAACTGGACTTATCAACTATATACCTGTCACCACAGGCAGAAAAAAGGAACGCAGACCATGGGATTGAGTACACATGTGTTGGACACCATGAACGGTTGCCCGGCGGCCGGCATGTCCGTTGCCTTGTATGCCACGCAAGGGGAGCAGGCGCAATTGATCAAGTCCCTGGTGTTGAATGCCGACGGACGAAGTGAGGGGCCCCTGCTGGAGACATCACAGCTTCAACAAGGCACTTACAGATTGGTATTTGGCGTGAAAGAATATTTTGCAGCGCTCGGCGTGGCGCTGCCTCAGCCCAATTTTTTAGACAAAGTAAGTTTGGATTTCGGCGTGGCTGACCCTGCACAGCACTACCATGTGCCTTTGTTGGTCAGTCCCTGGAGTTATTCCACTTACCGCGGCTCTTAAATAGCAGCCAGCCAAGGTTTCAAAAACCAGCTTATTTTTGACCTTCAGTCAGCGTATCGAGTTGAAACCGGTTGCTTGAATGCCATAGCCAAGTTTCTGTGTAAACCACTTTGCGCATATGGACTGGCGCTGGAAACGGCCCGGCGTGACGGACCATGTTTTCAATGTCGGCCATCACCTCGGGCACATGGGATGGCGGTCTGGACCAAATCATTTCCTGAACTCTGCCATCGGGTCCGATGACCACATCCAGCACGGCCACCGCTTTGAGCATCGGCGGTAATTTGCCTGTGTAAATTTTGTGCGGGAATTTTTGGTAGATGTGTTTGGCCGCATCCTTGCGGTATTCTTTGGCGTCACGTGCGAAGGAGCGTGCCAAATTCTCAGGTTCGGGCGGGGCGGCTTGCGGTGGTGGGGGGCTTGGCGGCATCGCCCGTGCTTGTTCTGCTGCAGGGGCGCGGTTCACCGGTGCCGCCGGGGTCTGAGCGGTTGCCGGTTCCTGCGGTTGAGTGGGTGGGGGTGTTTTTTGAGCCTTGCGTTGGGGACTGACGCAAGCCGTCAGACACACCAGCGTCAAGCTTGCCCAAACGATCAGCAGTTGAAAACGTTTCATTTCGCTCCTTGGCGTTGAAACACACAAAACCCGACAATGAACTTAATTTAACATTTAATTAGATATGGTGATTTTTTGAATTTTTTATCGCAATTAACAAATAATCTGTCTTTTGAAGATGCGGTTTTGGTTTGCGTGACCGAAACCCAAGGCTCTGTTCCTCGCGATGCAGGCAGTTACATGGCTGTTTTTGCCAACATACTTGTAGGCACCATTGGCGGCGGGCACTTGGAATACCAAGCCGAGGCCATCGCCAAAGACGTTTTATCAGGGAAGGTACCTGTGCCGCCGATGCAACGCATCGCCTTGGGTCCGACCTTGGGTCAATGCTGCGGCGGGGTGGTTTACCTGAGCTATGAACCGGTGACGGCGACAGATATTCCCCGTCTGCAACAGCGATTAAAGCCAGCGCTCAAGCCTGTGGCATTGTTTGGCGGCGGTCATGTCGGCCGCGCTTTGGTCCATGTTTTGGGCGCTTTGCCCTATGAAACCCGGTGGATTGACAGCCGGGATGAGGTGTTCCCGGCGGATTTACCGGCGTATGTATCGGTCGAGCATTCCGACCCGGTGCAGGCCGCGGTCGCTGATCTGGTCAGCGGCAGTGTTGTGCTGATCATGAGTTTCAGCCATGCCGAAGATTTAGAGGTTCTGGCTTCGTGCCTAAAGAGACAGCGAGAGCGCAATGATCTGGCCTATATAGGTTTGATTGGCAGCGCCAGCAAATGGGCCAGGTTTAAGCACCGATTGGAGGAGCGCGGCTTTGGCTCCGTCGATTTTGATCGCGTGACCACGCCGATTGGCTTGTCCGGCATACACAGCAAATTGCCCGAAGTGATTGCGGTTTCTGTGGCGGCGCAATTGTTGCAACTGCTCTGACAATCGTTGCATAGGTTTGAGCGCTTGCAGATTTTTGGTCCCCGACCCGCTTGTTTGCCGTGTGCCAAGTGCTAACTTGGGGTCAAGCTTATAGTCACGCCTTATGGAAACTTACCTTCTTGAATGGGCTCAGTTGCTGTTGCGCTGGCTGCATGTGATTGTGGCCATCGCCTGGATCGGGTCATCTTTTTATTTTGTTTTTCTCGATAGCAACCTGGTGCCTCCTGAAGACGAGGCCTTAAAAGCCAAAGGTGTGGGCGGCGAAATGTGGGCGGTGCACGGCGGCGGTTTTTACAACCCGCAAAAATACGGCGGCGCACCCGGCCATATCAACAGCACGCTGCATTGGTTTTACTGGGAAAGCTATGCCACCTGGCTCAGTGGCTTCGGTTTGTTTTGCGTGCTGTATTTGTGGCAGGCGAATGTGTTTTTGGTCGACCCGTCGGTGTATGTTTGGAGCACCCATGCAGCCGGTTTGACCGCCATCGCGTTTTTAGTGGGGTTTTGGTTGGTCTATGACACGCTTTGCAAAACCCTGGGTCAGCGTGTGAATGGTGAGCGTTGGCTGGCACTGGTTTTGTTGTTGCTTGTGGCCGCTTTGTGCTGGCTGGCGAACCACTTGTATGCCGGACGCGCCGCTTTTGTGTTGATGGGCGCGACATTGGCCACCAGCATGAGTGCGAATGTGTTTTTCTGCATCATTCCCGGTCAACGTATGGTTGTCAAAGCCTTGACCTCAGGGCAACCCTATGACGCCAGCGCACTCGAGGTCTATGGTTTGCGTGGTAAACAACGCAGCGTGCACAACACCTATTTCACTTTACCGGTGTTGTTTGCCATGCTGGCCAACCATGAAGGACTGCTTGTGAACCATCCGCAACGCTGGGCTATTTTGTTTTTGATGATGCTCTCGGGCGTCTTGATCCGACAGTTTTTTGTGCAAAAACACAGTTGGCATCTGGGTCGTGCGGCGCACCCCTGGCCTTATGCATTGGCGGGTGTGTCTTTGATTCTGGGTTTGGTGTTGGCGCTGATGCCAGCCAGCACGACTGCATCCACCGAGAAGCAAGCAGCGGTCACTTTTGAAGACATACAAACCATTGTTAACCAACGCTGCGTCAGTTGCCATGGTGAAAAATTGCAAATGAAAAATCTGCGCTTAGACAGCGCCGAGCTCATACGTGTGAATGCGCAAAATATTTACCAGCAAGTGGTGGTTTTGCGCCAAATGCCTATGAGCAACGCCACACGCATCACTGAGCCGGAGCGTCAGGCGGTGGGGCAATGGTTTCTGGCGGGGGCGCCTGGGCCTTGATTTTTTTCTCATAAGCCTGCAAACGTTTTTCGCGCTCAGCCAAATACTGTTGGTACTCAAACATCATTTGCTGTTTGTGAGCTTCTTTTTGCGTGTCAACACGCGCGTCTTGCATGTATTTCAGGTTGGTGTTGTACATGGCTTGTGACAAGAAGGCGCCCGCCCCTTTATTGAACAATTTCCACACTGCCCAGACCAGGGCCAAAGGAAAAAAAACGACAGACGCAATCATCAGCCATAGACCTTCGGTGTCGCTCGCGCGTTTTTTGAAATATTTCGGAATGTCTGAGGCTTGCATGCGGATCTTTCAATGGGTATCGACAGAGTATCGGCAGTCATCCGAATAACTTGAGCGCATCCGTTATCCTTGCACGCCATGGCTATCCATCCTGACCCTCACCACCACCCGACAGCGTTTTTACGTTATTTGTTTGACACGGCGGTCGCCCGTGCCCAACCATTGTTGAACATGCCGGGCTTATTGCCGCCGACACCGCGCGGGCGCACCTTGGTCTTAGGCGCAGGCAAAGCCGCAGGCGCCATGGCGCATGCGCTGGAGAGACTCTGGCCCGCAGATGCGGCTTTGTCAGGATTGGTGGTCACACGCTATCACCACACACCGCCGCGCCCTGCGGGTTTGCCGCAGCGCATAGATGTGGTGGAAGCTTCTCACCCTGTGCCGGATCAAGCGGGCATGGATGCCTCTGAACGTATGTTGGCTTTGACGCAAGGATTGACGGCAGATGATTTGGTCATTTGCCTGGTGTCTGGTGGTGGATCGGCTTTGCTGACTTTGCCTGCAAACGGTTTGACGCTTGCCGACAAGCAGCGCATCAACCGCGAATTGCTGGCATGTGGCGCGCCGATCGGCGAGATGAACACCGTGCGCAAACATTTGTCGCGTATCAAGGGTGGACGTTTGGCTGCGGCGTGTCATCCGGCCAAGGTGGTGACATTGACCATCAGCGATGTGCCGGGTGACGACCCGGCGGTGATTGCCAGTGGCCCGACCGTGCCGGATGAATCCACCTGCGCACAAGCATTGGCTTTGCTGGACCGGTATGGCATTGCTGTGCCGTCGTCGGTTCGCGAAGCGCTGCATAGCGGTGCGCTGGAAACGCCTAAACCGGGCGATGCTGTTTTCACCGGGCATCAGGTGAAGATGATGGCGACGCCTATGCAATCCTTGCAAGCCGCTGCTGAAGTCGCGCGATCCGCCGGTTTGCATGCCTATGTGTTGTCTGACGAAATCGAAGGCGAATCGCGTGAAGTGGCCAAAGTACATGCGGCCTTAGCTCGTGCAACCGCTCGCGGACATGGGGCGTTTCAAAAACCTTGCGTGATTTTGAGCGGTGGTGAAACCACGGTCACATTGCGGCCACCGGTGGAAGGTTTTCCCAAAGGAAAGGGAGGACGCGCCGGTGAATTTTGCTTGGGGCTGACCATGGCTTTACAAGGACAAGAGGGCGTGTGGGCCTTGGCGGCAGACACCGATGGCATAGACGGGGTAGAGGACAACGCCGGCGCTGTGGTGACACCAAATACTTTGCAACGCTGCGAACAATCAGGCTTGAAACCTGCCGCATTCGCAGACCGCAATGACAGTTACCGGTTGTTTGAAGCTTTGGGCGATTTGGTGGTCAGTGGCCCGACACACACCAATGTGAATGACTTCAGGGCACTGCTGGTCTTGTGATTTGCTTATGATGGGTTGATAAACGCTTTGTCTATACCTTTGAAAGCAGACGAACATGAACAGTTTTTCCAGACCCATGGCGATGACCGAGCGGCAGCGTCGTTTCAGAGAAACTTACCGCGCCAACATCAGTCCGTTTTACAACGGCTTGCTGCATGTCAGTGTGATGTATGCGGTCGGCATCAGTTTGCTGGTGTATTGTTTTCAGCAAATTGACCAAGCCACTTGGGCATGGCTGATGGTGTTGCCTGTGGCCGTTGCAGGCAACTTCAGCGAATGGGCGATGCATAAATATGTGATGCACCGGCAGATCGATGTGTTTGCACTGCGCGCTATTTACGACCGCCACACCCGACAGCACCACCAATATTTCACAGACAACGATTACACGATTGACAGTGTGCGCGAATTTCGTATTGTGTTTTGTCCATGGCGCGTGCTCACTGTGCTGGGTGTGGGCGGCGGTGCCGTGGCTCTTTTCTGTGCTTATGTTTTCGGCGCTAACGCGGGCTATATCGCTTACATGACGGTGATCGGCCACTATGTGTTGTACGAGACATTCCACTATTGCTGCCACATCCAGGAAAACGCTT
>CANHLD010000091.1 GCA_947461325.1 Comamonadaceae bacterium | reverse complement strand
TTCTTTCTTGAAGTACTGCTGGGTACGGTGCTGGACTTGCGGTTCTTGCGAACATTCCGACTCGCACGTTTGCTCAAACTGACTCGCTACAACGATTCAACCAAAATCTTGACGACGGTGATCGCACGTGAGTGGCCGGTGATCAGCGCTTCAGCCTTCATCATGATTTTGATGGTGATCATGACCGCCAGTCTGGGCTATGTGTTTGAACACGAAGCCCAGCCCGAGAAATTCGACAACATTCCCAACTCTGTTTATTGGGCGGTGATTACCTTGGCGTCTGTGGGTTACGGCGATATTTCTCCGATCACTCCGATAGGCCGCTTCATGACGGTTGTGATGGCGTTGCTAGGCATCGGTATCTTCGCCATCCCTGCGGCTTTGCTTGCCTCGGCTTTTGGTGACCAACTGCACAAAGAACGCGAGATGTTGAAAACCAATCTGCGCAACATGATGAAAGACGGGCATTTGGATGAATCGGAAATTGAAATGCTCAGAACCGAAGCCAAACGTTTGCACATCACCATTGAGGAACTGAATGTGTTGCTTGAGCATGTGCACACGGAACGAGCCAATAAAGAAAACAATTCTCAGATTCCATTGCATGTCATTGCCAATCGACCTGCGCAAGCGGTTGAACACTATAAAAACCTGTTGGGTCAAATCCACCAACTGGCTTTGATGACCGATGCTGACAAGTTTGAAGAAGCGGCGCGCGCGACGGACCGCCTCACGGCAACGGAGATGGCACTTTGGCAGCAATTGCAATCCAGAAAATAAGCCCATTGAGCCATTAACTCCCATGCCTTGCGTCACCGTTAGACATCCTCATTCTCCATAGCCCCGGGCAGCCTAGATGGCTGCCCTTTCCAATTCCTCCTCAACAAGCTATGCCTGAATCAGTCGTCACCCCATCCAGCCTGCGCCAAACCGTCATGGAGATTCTTGACGGCTCACCGACGCAAGCGCTGTCTAAATATGTTGAATGGCTGATCACTGTGGTTGTGCTGGTCAATTGCTCGGCTGTCATTTTGGACTCGGTGCCAGAAATTCATGCGGTCTACAAAGATTTTTTCCACGAACTTGAATTTTGGAGCGTGATGTTTTTCACGCTGGAATACATATTGCGCGTCTGGTCACTCGGTGCGAAATACGCTGAGAGTGCCTGGAAAGGCAGAAGCGGGTACATCTTCAGCCCCTTTGGATTGGTGGACTTTTTCGCCACCATGCCGCATTACCTGCACATGTTCTTTCCCACTTTAGACCTTCGAATTTTGCGTGTGCTGCGTTTGTTGCGGATTTTGAAACTCTCCAAATACAACACGGCCTTGCAGGATTTGTTTTCTGCGGTGTATTCCGAGCGAAGAGCCTTCGGGTCTGCGGCTTTTTTGCTGTTGATCGCCACCATCGTGTCTGCGTCGTTGATGCACTTTGCAGAAGGACATGCGCAGCCCGAACAATTCGGCACGATTCCGCATGCGATTTACTGGGCGATTGTCACCATCACCTCAGGCTACGGCAACATCGAACCGGTGACCAAAGGCGGTGAGATCGTGGCCTTGCTCACCGGCTTTTTAGGCGTGTGTATGGCCGCCATCATGACTGGTATCGTGGCGTCTGCATTTGCCAACCAAATGTCCAGAAAAAAATCTGCCTACTTGGCGCAATTGCGCCAAGTGCTGGCAGATGGTGTGGTCAGCGATGCTGAGCGCGACACACTCAAGCGCTTGCAAGCGCAATTCCGTTTAAGTGACAAAGAAGTCCAAACCATGATGGACCAGGCTCAGGGTAAATTGAAATAATGACTGCTTCCACCGTTTCCCAATCAGCGTATCAACGCATTCAGTCACGGGTTTTTCGCATACTTGAAGGTGATGTGACTGAGCCGGCCAGCCGTTTTTGTGAAATTTTTATCGCCTTGCTGGTGGTGTTGAACGTAGTGGCCATCATTCTCGAATCCGTGCCTGAGATTCACGAAGAATGGGGCCATTTCTTTCACTATTTTGATTTGTTCAGTGTCGGCATTTTTTCACTTGAATATGTGTTGCGTGTCTGGTCGTACGCGCAAAAAATGGTTGACGAAGGCGGTACCGCTTGGCAAGGCCGCAAAAGCTATATCTTCAGCTTTTTCGGCTTGGTGGATTTTTTCAGTACGGTGCCTTTTTATCTGCAATTGCTTTTCCCAGGCACTGATTTGCGCGTGCTGCGTATGTTTCGCTTGCTGCGTATTTTCAAACTGTCGCGCTACAACAGTGCCATGGACGATATGTTTGAAGCCATCAAGTCAGAGCGCGACTCGTTTTCATCCGCTTTGTTTTTGCTGCTCATCAGCGGCTTGCTGTTTTCATCGCTCATCTACATCATCGAAGGCCACGATCAGCCTGAAGTGTTTCCCTCCATTCCGGCTGCCATGCACTGGTTTGTCATCACCATCATTTCCGGTTGGGGCAACGTTGACCCTGTGACCTTCCCGGGCGTTATTCTGGTCATCGTCACGCAAATTCTGGCGATTGCTTTGGCTGCTATTTTGACCGGTGTAGTGTCAACCGCTTACACCACGCAAGTCAGCCGCCGTGAAGCCCTGTACGAGATGGAAATCCGTGAAGTGCTGGCAGATGGTGTGGTCACTGAAGAAGAAGCCGCCCACCTCAAAAATTTGCAAGCCAAGTACGGCATGTCAGATGAGCAAGTCGAAGCCATTGCAGCACAAGTGCAGCAGGAAAAAATGCCGGCTGAGAATTAATCCTTTTGAAATGAGGTACTCACCTCGGGGTGTGTGTTCTTCAAAGATCCAAGCCTGTGCAAGCGGTGAACTTAAGGAGTTGACATGAGCGATATGGGACATACTTTGATTGTCTGGGCAGCCATTTTGGGCGCCATTGCTGCGGGCTCCATGATTTTGGGCGCGATTGTCGGCATCACTACACCGATGTCAAACAGCACGGTCGGCGCCATGTGCGGATTTGGTGCGGGTGCTTTGATTTCCGCGCTTGCCATTGAACTGGTGTCACCCACGGTTGAGGCATTGGCGCACGCGGATCTGGCAGACCGAAGTACAGAGATACAGCATTTCATTACTTTGTTGTTCGCCATGGTGGGCGGCGGCCTTATTTTCATTGTGCTGGACCAGATACTCAGCAGCCATGGCGGTTATTTGCGCAAAGGTGCTTATGTGATTGCACAGCACGCCAAAAACAAAAGCAGACGTCAATCCGAGTTGATGCAGTCAATTGGGAATTCCTCCTTTTTCAACAGCATGTCACCTGACCTCATGCATGAATTGCTGAAAATGCTGCATCCTAAATTCATTGTGCAAGGCGAGTCCTTGTTCAACATAGGCGACATGTCGCATGAACTGTTCATTGTTCGCTCCGGCAGCTTAAGTTTGACCCATTCCGACGGCAGTTCACGCACAGCAGAACGCGGTGATTTGCTGGGAGAGGTGTCTTTTCTTGCTAACCAAGCGCACAGCACCACGGCTGTGTCAGAACACGGCCCGGCTGAATTGCTGGTGCTGCACAAAACGCAGTATGAGAAATTTGCCAAACTGCATCCTGAGTTTGCAGCCACAGTTCGTGAATTGGCGTCTGAGCGGATTTTGGAAAACAAACGCCACCTAGATCAAACTGCCATCGCCAAACAACAGTGGGCAAACTTGGCCATTGACGCACTGCGCACAGGCGGCGCCGAAGTACCCAGCGCCACTGAACTCAACACCATGAAAGAAGAGCACAGCAATGCAGGCATGGCGATTTGGCTGGGCAATTTGCTGGACGTGATTCCTGAGAGCTTTGTCATCGGTACCGTCATGCTCACTTTGGTGTCTGCGAAAGCTGCATCTGGTGTGCCATTGACATTTTTTGATGTGATGCCTTTGACACTGGTCGGCGCATTGTTTCTCTCCAACTTTCCTGAAGCTTTGTCTGCCAGTGTGAACATGAAGCAGCAAGGTTTTTCCACCACCAAAATCATTTTGTTGTGGACCACACTGACGGTGATTTGCGCCGTCGGTGCAGCCTTTGGCGCGTATATCGGCGAGTCCATTCCGCATTCCGCCATGATTGTGGTGGAAGGCATAGCCGCAGGTGCCATGTTGACCATGATCGGTTCAGCCATGTTGCCCGAAGCAGCCCATTTATCCAGCCCGAACATGGCTGGGTTTTCAACCTTGGTAGGCTTTGTGGCTGCGGTAGGATTCAAGCTCTTTGAATAAAGGTTCCCATGGGCTGGCAAGCCAAACTCAAGCTTGACTACTGTGTCGAAAACCAGCGTTGTGTGGCCCGCCATGAACACCAAGGTCCGCTGCGCATTCTGAAAAGCCTCTACCCTGAAGGGGACCAGATCTGTCACAACATACTGGTGCATCCGCCATCGGGTCTGGTGGGTGGCGATGAACTACTGATTGATATCCATTTACAAACCGGTTCGCACGCATTGATCACCACGCCCGGTGCCACCCGTTTTTATGGCTCGGACGCAAAGACTGCGCGACAGCAGGTGCATGCACATTTGCATAATGACGCCAGTCTGGAATGGTTACCGCTAGAGGCATTGGCCTACAACGGATGCCAAGCGCATAACCAGGCGGTTTTTCACATGGAGGCTGGCAGCAGGCTCATGGCCTGGGATGTGACTGCCTTAGGCTTGCCGCATGCGGACCAACCCTTTGTGACGGGTGAGTTTCAACAACATCTGGAAATTGCCGGGGTCTGGTTGGAGCGCGGTTTGATCCACGCCACCGATCAACGCTTGCTCCACAGTCCCTTGGGTCTCAACGGTCACAGTTGCCAATCAACGCTGGTGTTTGCCCAAGGCTCGGCCATGGACGAAGTCTCACGCGAACACGTTGTTGCGCTGGCGCGTGAGGTATGTGAAGCCCACCCGCTGCGCTTGCAAGCCGGTGTGACTTCACCTGATGCGCGTGTGGTCGTCGTTCGCGTGCTGTCTGCACAAGTGGAAAGCGCCATGGCATTACTGCGCTCGGTCTGGTTGCAATGGCGGCACCAGTGCTGGAAGCTCCCGCCTGTGGCCCCGCGCATTTGGGCCATGTAGCTTGCCAATGAATGCATTCACACCGCGCTTTGATGCCAGAGCAATACCGCGGCAAATGCAAGCAACATCAACACCAGGGCCGAGGACACACGCCAGCCGAATTGCCAGCCGCCGCTGATGGTGGCCAGCACTGACTTAGACAGGGTGCTTGCAGCTAAAACGCCCCACAAGCCCCAAAGCAAATGCAGATTGGAATGTGCGGGCAACCGACTCAAATGCGCCAAACTAATGCCTGCTGCGTGAATTTCAGCCAAACCCACCAACACCGCTGACGCAATCGCCCCAGTCTCACCCAACCATTCACCCATCACGGCTGAGAGCAAGAGCACCAAACTGATGACGAGGGCAATCATCAAGGCATAACGTAAATTGAACGCATGTCCGCTCAATTGCACAGTTGTTGAACCGTGGACATTGCTGTGACGCAACCAGAAAAATGACGTCGTCAGCAAGCAAGCAACGGCTGCTGCAATCGGCGCCCATGCTGCTTGGAAAAATTCAGGGGCACTGACTTGCAACACCAAGGCCAGCAAACCGACTGATGCGGCATTGGATAAAACCGTTGATGCCACAGACACACCCAGCAATTCAGGTTGCAACTTGACCCGGTAACCGAAGGTGGCTGAAGCAGCGGTTGAAGATACAAAACCCGAGAAAAATCCGGTCAGCGGCAGACCCCAAAAAGTACCCACCACGCGCAGTGCCACATGACCGAGCATGCCCACACCCATGATCAACACCACAATGCGCCACAAGGCATAAGGCTGCAGCACACCCCAGGGATCCACAGGCTGCTTAGGAAGCAAAGGCAGCACAACCAAAATAGCAGCACACAACAACAAACCGTCTTGCAATTCGGTGGTGCTGAGTATTTCACGGCTGAATCGTCTCAGCGGTATCTTGGCAAATAGCAAACCAGCCACCACCACGCCGAGCGCAGAAGCTAGAGCTGGGTTTTGACTTGCCAAAGCTGACAACATGGCCGTGGCCAACAAAGACACTTCGCCGGTCATACCTGGGTCAGTCTGCATATTGTGTCGATAAGCTACCACCACCAAAGCACCGACGATAGCAAACGTGACCATGAAAGCAGTGGCACTGATGCTCATGGCTGCACTTGCAATGACGGCCAATAAGGTATGTGTTCTGATGCCAGAGGTCAGTGTCTGTGCGTCATGGAGTTTTTCCCTGACGGCACCAATCAATAAACCGATGCCGATAGCCGTGGCAAAGCCACTCAATAATTCAGTCTGTAATTCCATCACTTCGCCCTGTACTGCTGTGTTGTGATCCGATCTAGGCTTGGCTGTCCACCAAGCGCTAGCCACTCACGACAGTATGCACTGATTCAACACGGGCTTTATGAAAGACTGCCCGGCCTTCTTTCAGAGAATTTGAAAGAAGGGATGCTGCAATAACTGACCAACCAAAATCTCAAATAGACACCAATTTACGTATGCCCTTGTCTTTCATCTCGGCACCGGGGCCATGCGCGATCACTTCGCCTCGCTCCATCACCAGGTACTGATCAGCCAGTTCTTCGGCAAAATCGTAGTACTGCTCACACAACAAAATCGCCATGTCACCACGCGCAGCCAAACGCTTGATCACGCGTCCGATGTCTTTGATGATGCTGGGCTGTATGCCCTCTGTCGGTTCGTCCAACACCAACAATTTAGGCTTGCCTGCCAGCGCTCGGGCAATCGCAAGTTGCTGCTGTTGACCACCGGACAAGTCCCCGCCTCGGCGATTGCGCATTTGATCCAGAATAGGAAACAACTCATACAGTTCTGCAGGTATGTCTGCTGATGCCGGTTGAGTGGCCAGTCCCATGCGCAAGTTATCTTCCACCGACAAGCGGTTGAAAATATCTCTTCCCTGCGGCACATAACCAATGC